>DASQWG010000264.1:0-3713 GCA_035640375.1 Actinomycetota bacterium | reverse complement strand
GCCGGCGACGCCGCCGGACCGCTGGGGGAGCACGGCGCCGCTCGGGTGTTTGCCGGCGACGATGCCATCTTCGACGACCATCTGGCCGGGCCTCGCGTGGAGGCCCTTCACCGCCTGATCCGGGAGCGCTCACCGAGCCTGATCCTGTTCGCCACGAGCTACGACTCCCGCGACGTCGCCGGTCGGCTGCAGGCCCGGACCGCTTCGACGCTGATGAGCAACGCCACCGACGTCGCTGCGCTCGACCGGGCCCGGACCGCGATCTTCGGGGGCTCGAAGCTCGTCGACGTTCAGCTGGCCGGCCCGGAGCCGCGGCTGGTCCTGATCCGCCCGAAATCGTTCGAGCCGCAGCCGTCCGGGGGAACCGCCGAGGTCGTGCCGGTCCCGGCCGAGGTGGCCGATGAGGCGAGGACGGCTCGTGTGGTGGAGCGACACGAGGAGGAGGCCTCGGGCCCGAAGCTGGAGGACGCACCAGTGGTCATCGCCGGCGGCCGTGGTCTCCAGGACGCCGGGAACTTCGAGCTCCTCCAGGATCTGGCCGGCGCC
Organism: Actinomycetota bacterium; assembly: GCA_035640375.1. Classification (GTDB taxonomy): domain Bacteria; phylum Actinomycetota; class UBA4738; order UBA4738; family CALAEC01; genus CALAEC01. The sequence goes on along the minus strand of DASQWG010000264.1, from coordinate 3,167 downwards.
ATCGGCAAGGCCGCCGTGGGCGCCACTCGCGCCGTGGTCGACGCCGGGTGGGTGCCCTACAACATGCAGGTCGGGCAGACGGGCGTGACCGTGAAGCCGGACCTGTACATCGCCATCGGCATCAGCGGCGCCACCCAGCACCTCGTGGGGATGCGGGAATCGAAGCGGATCGTGGCCATCAACAAGGACCCCGACGCCCCGATCTTCCGGGTGGCCGACCTCGGCGTGGTCGGCGACGCGCTGAAGATCGTCCCCGCAGTGGCCGAGAAGATCCGCGCCGGCTAGGGCAGCTCGGCGAACGCCCGGACCGGGAACGAGGCGCCCCGGGCGATCCGCGGGGGAACCGCGAAGAACCGGAAGCCGTCGGTTGGCATCTGGTCCAGGCCCCGGAGGCGCTCGACGATGGGGATGCCGGCCTCGAGCAGCCGGGTGTGGGCCGGCCGGACGGGATCGGTGGTGTCGTCCACGTTCGACCAGTCCACGCCGACCAGAGCCGCGCCCGCGTCGATCAGGACGTCGAGGGCGGCAGGCGACAGCCAGGGGTCCGGCTCCCAGTAGGCGTCGGTGCCCCACCGGTGGTCCCACCCGCTTCGGAACAGGACGGCCCGTTCGGCCAGCCCCTCGGGTGTCAGGGCGAGGTCCACCGGGGCGGTTCTCTGGGGCGCGTCGACCACGACTCCTGGGAGCCCCGCCAGCCGCTCCAGCGGCAGGCCGGCCAGGTCCTCGCGGTCGCGGTGGCGGTGGAACGGGGAGTCGACATAGGTCCCGGTGTTGACCGACATGTCCACGCGGCCGAGATAGAACTCGGCCTTGCCCTCGTACCGGGGACGCGACGCGTCGTGGTCGAGGATCGCCTCGATCCGGGCCTCGGGCAGCACGCCCGGCCACGCCGGCATTCCGTCCTCGAGGGCGAAGCTCAGGTCGACGAACCGAGAGCCCACGAGCCCCAATGCTACCCTCGATCCATGCCCTCGGTGTTGGTGGCGATGAGCGGCGGCGTCGACTCCTCGGTGGCCGCGTGTCTGCTCCTCGAGCACGGGTACGAGGTGCTGGGCTCGCACCTCAAGCTGGTGCACACCGGCGGCGTCGAGCACGGCTGCTGTGGACCCGGGGCCGAGGCCGATGCGCGGGCCGTGGCCGAGCATGCCGTGTTCCCGTTCGAGGTCGTGGACCTCTCAGCCGAGTTCGAGGAGCGAGTGGTGGCCGAGTACGTCGCGGACCACGAGGCCGGCCGAACACCCAACCCCTGCGTCCGCTGCAACGAGCGGATCAAGTTCGGGACGTTCCTCGAACGCGCCGAGGAGCTCGGCGTGGACCTGGTGGCCACCGGACACTACGTCCGCACCGACCTCGGGCCGGAGGGGCGGTGGCGGCTCCGACGCGGTCTGGACCGGTCGAAGGACCAGTCCTATGTGCTCGCGGGGCTGTCCCAGGCCGCGCTGGCCCGCTCACGGTTCCCGGTTGGTGAGCAGACGAAGGCCGAGACCCGGTCCCACGCCGAGCGGCTGGGCCTACCCGTCGCGGGCAAGCCCGACTCCCAGGACCTGTGCTTCGCCCCCGCCGCCGACGCCGGGGCGTTCCTCGAGGCGCGGGCCCCGCACCTGGTGCGCGAGGGCGAGGTGACCGACCCGTCCGGGCGAATCCTGGGCACGCACCGGGGGGCGCACCGGTTCACGGTGGGCCAGCGCCGGGGCCTCGGCGTGTCCACCGGTTCGCGGTCCTACGTCCTCGAGGTCGACCCGGTTGCCAACCGCGTCGTCGTCGGTCCCGGCGACCTGCTGGCCCGCCGGGGGTTGGCGGCGGAGCGGATGAACTGGATCGCCGCCCGCCCGGATGGTCCCTTCGAGGCCGAAGTGAAGATCCGGTACCGCGGTCCCGACGTGTCCGCCGTGGTCGAGCCGATCGGCCCCGATGCCGCCCGGATCGAGTTCCGCGCCCCCCAGCGGGCCGTCACGCCCGGCCAGGCCGTGGCCGTCTACGTCGGCGACGAGGTGGTCGCGGGCGGGACCATCGCCGCCGCCCTCCGCTGAGCCTGACCAGCCCGTTTGACATCTCCGGACGGGGCGTGGTGAATTCGAGGTCCGACCCGACAAGGAGGTCCCATGCGCGCTTCCCCCTCCCGATGGCTCCGCCCCCTCGCCGTGGCCGCGGCCCTGGTCGTGGCGGTCCCCACGGCGTCCACCGCTTCCCATAACGTGCCCTCGCCCCCGGCGTGCGGCGAGAACGACCTCCTGCTGACGCTGAACGTCCCCGGGACGCTTCAGCACGTCATTTGCTCCGGGGACGACGTCGGCAGCTTCGAGTTCCCGGGAATCCCGGACGGGATCGGGATCGCCCCGGGACCGAGCGAGGGCACGATCAACGTGTTCGTCAACCACGAGGAGTCGGACGTCCCCTTCCCGGCCACCGGCGTGAACGCCCAGGCGGACTTCCAGGACTCCTCGGTGTCGCGCCTGACCATCGATACGGCCACCGGCCTGATCGTCGACGCGGACGTGGCGCTGTCCGCCTCCGCCGGGTTTCTCCGGTTCTGCTCGGCCTTCATGGCCGGTCCCGACGAGGGGTTCTCCCGGTACACCTTCTTCACCAACGAGGAGACCGACGATGTGGTCCCCGTCCCGCCGGGCGCACCGTACGGACCGGATCCCTCCGTGGCCCCGAACCGGCAGGCCGGCTATGCGGTGGCCCTGGACGCGGAGTCCGGCGAATTCACCCAGATCGCGGGGATGGGCCGCCACAACCACGAGAACACCGTCCCGATCCCCGGCGGCTGGAAGAAGTTCGCCCTGCTGTCGACCGACGACACGTTCAACCCACCGACGTCCCAGCTGTACCTGTACCTGGCCCGGCACGAGGACCAGATCTGGAAGGACAAGGGTGGCCTGTGGGCGTTCCAGGTCACCCGGACCGACCAGGGTCCGGTCGACCCGTTCGATCCCCAGAACGGGGCCAACGACTACCTCGACATCGAGGAGGGCGACAACTGGCAGGGCCGGTTCATCCGGGTGCCGAAGCGGATCGCCCGGGGAACGACCGCCGAACGTCCCCAGCTGGGCCTGGAGAACTGGTCGAACGAGAACAACGTGTTCCAGTTCATCCGCCTGGAGGATCTCGACTACGATCGCACCAACCACCGCATCGTCTACATCGCCGACACGGGGACCACC
>DASQWG010000263.1:0-3081 GCA_035640375.1 Actinomycetota bacterium | reverse complement strand
CGTCGTGGCCGAGGCCGCCGTACCCCGGGTTCCGGTGTTCCCCCGGCCGGACGCGCGTGAACCGTTCGTTCGCCTCGACCGCGAGGGGGGCTTCGGCGAACCCCGGGTCTTCCTGGTCCGAGAGGAACGCGACGGATGGCTTCGAGCCCTCCTGCCGATGGAGCCGAACGGGTCGATGGGCTGGCTGCGGGCTCGCGACGTCACGCTCTCGGACCACACCTACCGGATCAGGGTCGACCTCGGCACCCGGCGGCTGACGGTCTTCGATGCGGGTCGGGTTGTCCTGCGGGAGGCGGTGGCCGTGGGCCAGCCGGGGGCGCCGACGCCGACCGGCCTGTTCTTCACCACCGTGCTGGTCGAGCCGGACGATCCCTCGGGCCCCTACGGCCGCTATGCCTACGGGCTGTCGGCCTATTCGGAGGTGTACGACGAGTTCGCCGGGGGCGACGGGCAGGTCGCCATCCACGGCACGAACGCCCCGTCGCTGATCGGCCAGGCTGTCAGCCACGGCTGCATCCGCATGGAGAACCCGGCCATCACCCGGCTGGCCCGCACGGTTCCGCTGGGAACCCCGGTCCGGATCACCCAGTAGCGGCGGCGGGCACGCGAAGCACCAGGATCGCCAGGTCGTCCCGGGGCTGACCCCGATCGGTGGGAAGCATCGATTCCACCGCCTCGGCGATCTCCTCCGATGTCCGTCCCGCGTACCGCTTCAGTTCCGAGGCCACGGCCTCCACGTCGATGGCGCCACCGTCGGTGAGGCCATCGGTGTACATGACGACGGCATCCCCCGGTCCCAACTGAACCGCCCCACGCCCGATGGTCGGGTCCGGGACCACTCCCAGGAGCGTGCCTCGAACGTCGGCCACTTCAACCGTCCCCTCCCCCCGCAGCACGAACGCCGGGGGATGACCCCCCGTTGCCAAGGTGAGCGTCGCCCGCCCACGTCCGGGCCGAACCGACGCGAACAGCAGGGTGCAGAACCGCTCATCGATGTCTTGCCGGAGGAGGGCCTCGTTCAGCACGTTCAGGATCGCCACCGGCGCTCGATGCTCGATCGCCGCGGCGTGCACGGTGTACCTGGCAGCGGCCGTGAGGGCGGCCGCCGGTGCGCCTTTCCCGCAGACGTCGCCGATCAGCACGGCCCATTCGCCCTCACGGATGGGGAAGACGTCGTAGAAGTCGCCGGCGATGTCGTGGACCGCCGGACGGTACCTGGTGGCCACCTCCATCCCCGGGATGGCCGGAGTCTCCGGCGGGAGCAGGCTTCGCTGGAGGGTCTCGGCCACGTGTCCCCGCTCCTCGTGGGTCCTTGCCAGATCCACGACCACGGCGGCTCGCCGGGCCAGTTCCTCGGTCAGCTCGAGGTCGTCCTGTCCGAAGCGGCGGCCCGTCCTGGCTGAAACGAACACGATGGCGCCCAGGGTCGTCTTGGCCGCGACCATCGGGACCACGATCGCCGAACGGAACCCCAGCCCGCGAAGCGCCTCGAGGTGCTCCTCGTCGACGGCGGCGTCGACGAGCATCTCGTCGGTCACGTCTGGGACCAGCACCGACCGCCCCGTCCGGACGACGTCCCGGATGGCCCGGGACCGGGCCTCGAAGGGGTAGCGCCGCTGGAGCTCCTCCACGACTGGGGTCAGCGAGGGGTCGGCGTGGGCAACCGCGAGCTGGCGGAGCCCCTCCCGCTCCTGGATGTAGACCACGCACCAGTCGGCCAGCGTGCGAACAGCGAGGTCAGCGAGGGACCGGAGCGTCGCCTCGTAGTCGAGGGACGAGGCCAGGATGGCGCTGGCCTCTCCGAGGAACCGCCGGCCATCTTCGGCCCGCTTCCGCTCGGTCACGTCCTGGAAGATGTTCACGGCGAAGAGCACGCTGCCCCGCTCGTCCAAGATCGGCGAGGCCGACACGTAGGACCATCGCTCCTCGCCGGTGGCCCGGATGCGGAACCGAACCAGCCCGCCGGTGTTGCGCTCGCCTTGGAGCGCCCGGCGGCCGGGAAGCCGCTCCAACGGGAACGGCCGGCCGGCCTCATCCAGAACCTCGAACCGCCGCATCACCTCAGTCACCGGCGTCCTCACCAGCTCCTCGGCGGAGTCGAAGCCGATGGCCCTGGCCGCTCCGGCGTTGGCGAAGAGGAGGCTGCCGTCCGGCGCCTGCACGGTGATCCCGTCGTCGACCCCCTCCAGGATCGCTTGGAGCTGGTCGCGCGACTCGCGGAGCGCCTGCTCGATCCGCCGTCGGTGGAGGATCAGGCCGACCTGGGCGGTCAGCGGCTCAAGGGCCCGTAGGAGTTCGGGATCCTCGCGCTGTTGGCCCCGGGCGAAGAACGCCAGGACCCCGACGATGCCTTCCTCCGGATGTCGGATCGGCACCGCGAACGCGGAGTCAAGGCCCTGCTCGATGGCCACCGCCTGACGGACGAACGGCATGTCGGAGAGCCCGGCATCGATCCACACCGGGGCCTCCTCCGCCCAGGCCAAACCGGGCAGGGGGTCTCCCCGGCCGAGCGTCAGCTCGCGGGTGGTGCGCTCGAACTCACCGAGGTCGAGCTCGGGCGTGGCCCACACACCGGCGGTACGGAGCCGGTCGCCCTCGACGACCCAGAACTCGGCGGTGTCCCAGCCGAGCTGCTCGGCCAACGCCTCCAGGAGCCGGGGGGCGGCTTCCTCCGGCGTCGACGCCTGGGCCAGGATCTCCGCCACCGTGAACTGGACGGCGGAGATCGCCTCGGGCCAGGGCCGCCTGGACATCGCTCGGACCGTGGCGACCGTGTGCGCCTCGCCGCCGAGTTCGGCCGAGGCCGTGGCCACGTCGACGTGCACGGTGCTCCCGTCCCACCTGGGGAGGCCGATCCGGGCCATACCCTCGGCCGGAGCCCCGGGAAGCAGATCGCCGATCCGCGCGCCGAGTAACTGGTCACGCCCACAGCGAAGGAGTTCGAGCATGGCCGGGTTGGCGTGGACGCAGCGGCCGTCGCGGTCGGCCACGAGGATGGCGTCGGGCATGCCCTCGACGAGGGCGGCGAAGTCGAGGGGCACGCTCACCCGCTGCCGATCATCCGACAAGCAGTGTAGCCCC
>DASQWG010000262.1:0-2228 GCA_035640375.1 Actinomycetota bacterium | reverse complement strand
GGTACATCGCTCGCCACGTCGGCGGGAACAGCGAGGGGTAGAGCCGGAACGCCAGGTCGTGCACGGTCACCACGAGCCGCTGGCCGGGCCGGACGGGGGGGATAGCCACCGGTGAGGGTGCGTGGAGGACCCTCGCGCCCGCCAGGCTGGCCGGCAGCGGCGGTCGCCCCACCAGGTTCCACGACGGGTACAGCGACCGGATCCCTCGAGGCAGCTCGACCCTGGGGATCCCGTCGAGCTCGGCCAAGGGGGCCGGCCGATCCTGGCGCGCGTGGAACACCGTGAGGTCGAGGGTGGGGTCGGCGTCCCGCAGCGCCGGGAGCAGCTCCCGCACGTAGGTCCCCATGCCACCGGGGACGGCGGCGAAGAGCTGATCGGCCAACAGCGCCACGGAGGTCACGCCGGCCTCGACGCCTCCACGCAGGTGACGCCGTCCGGGCCGACCGTGGCCGCGTGGACCGTGCCGGGAGGCACATCGAGGCGGTCGCCCGGTCCCAGCTCGACCTCACCACCCGGGAGGTGGAACACGATGGAGCCCTCGGAGCAGTAGAGCACCTTGTGGTAGGGGTGATCGTGCCTCCCGTACCGGTCGCCCGGCGCGTTGGACCACCATCGCGGCGGGCCCAGCCCCTCGGCCGCAAGCCGTTCCTCCAGCTCGGCGCGGACCGCCGCTCAGACCACCCCCTCGGTCCGGAGCCGCTCGAGCTCGTCGTCAGACAGGCCCAGCTCGTCGACGAAGACCTCCCGGTTCGCGGACCCGAGGGACAGGCCCGCGTGCCGGTGGCGTCCCGGCGTGGCCGACAGGCGGGGCTGGACCTCGGGCAGGATGACGTCCCCGAGCTCCTCGTCCTCGACCCGGACCATCGTGCCGCGGGCGCGGTACTGCATGTCGGCGAAGATCTGCTGGACGTCGTAGATCGGCGAGGCCGCGGCTTCGTGCGATTCGAAGGCCGCCATCACCTCCTGGAGCGTGTGAGCACCGATCCACTCGGACAGGATCGCGTCCAGCTCCTCGACGTGGTCGAGGCGGGCCTCATTGGTGGCGAACCTCGGATCTCCGGCCAGCTCCGGTCGTTCGATCGCGGCGAAGATCCGGTCGGCCACGGATTGCGAAGTCCCCGACACGGCCACCCACCGGTCATCGGAGGTGCGATACGAGTTCCTCGGCGCCACGTACGGGAGCCGCCCGCCGTGCCGCCCGGTGACCAGGCCGAGCCGGTCGTAGGCCAGTGCCAGCGGGCCGGTCAGCCCGAACAGCCCCTCGAACAGCGACTGGTCGATCACCTGACCGCTGCCGCCATCGCGGTCCCGATGGTGCAGCGCCACCATGACCGCGAACGCGCCGAGCAGGGCGGCCACCTCGTCGGCCAGCGCGATCGGCGGCAGCAGCGGCGGACCATCCGCCTCGCCGTTCATGTGGACGAAGCCCGACAGCGACTCGGCCAGCGTGCCGAACCCCGGGCGGCGAGCGTACGGCCCGGTCTGGCCGAACCCGGAGATCCGGAGCATCACCAGCCCAGGGTTGCGGGTCAGCAGCTCTTCGGGTCCCAGGCCCCAGCGCTCCATGGTGCCGGGGCGGAACGACTCGATCAGGACGTCAGCTGTGTCGACGAGCCGGAGCAGGAGGTCCCGGCCGCGCCGATCCGAGAGCCGCAGCGTGATGGGCCGCTTGTTGCGCGACAGGTGCTTCCACCACAGCGCGGTGCCCGCGACCCGCCAGCCGAACGCCCGGGTGGTGTCGCCCGTGACGGGGTGCTCGACCTTGATCACGTCGGCGCCGAAGTCACCGAGCCTGGTGGCCGCCCCGGGTCCCCCGATCACCGTGGCCACATCGAGCACCCGAAGGCCCTGGAGCGGCATCGGGCGCTCCTCGCTCACGCCCGCCCCAACTCCTCGATGAGGACCCGAGCCTCGACGACCCGGTGTTCGGGAACCAGCACCTCGATCGGTTGACCCAGGTGGGACAGGGTGTCGCGACCGTAGTAGGTGAACTGGGGCTCGGGGAAGATCGAGGCCGGGATCCCCTCGGCCTCGAGACGGCCGGCCAGCAGGCGGGCCTCGTCCTGGCTGCCGAACCTGGCCACGGAGACCCAGCGGGCGGCCGCGGTGGGATCCTCGCTCACTTCGCGTCGCCGCGGCCCCCGAGCGGCGGCGTGCCCGGCCGGACGAAGGGGACCCGAGCCCGGAACCTCCACAGCGCCTCGACGTCCCGGCGAACCTGGAGCACG
>DASQWG010000261.1:0-3572 GCA_035640375.1 Actinomycetota bacterium | reverse complement strand
GATGGCGAACCCGATCCGCACCGCGGGAATGGGGAGCAAGAACTGGCCGAGGAACAGCACCAGCATGGCCAGGGCCTCGTTCCGGGAGATCGAGAGGTTGCTGATCACCGCCACGGCGAACAGCGACTGCGCCGCGGTCAGGAAGATCTCCTCCTTCTGGGTGGGGTCGAGGAAGAACGGGACGAGGTCGAACGCCCCGATCACGAACACCAGCGGGATCGTGCCGACCAGCAGCGTCCACTGGTTGACCTTCGATGAGATCAGCGTCCCCAGGCCGGCCTGGGCCTTCAGCCGCCAGGTGAACAGGATGGCGATGATCATCTCGGGCGCCTCGGACGCAAGGGGGGCGACCCACTGGATCAACAGGAACGGATCGAGGCCGAAGCTCTCTCCGATCTCGATCAGCCCCTCGGCGAAGGCCTCGGCCACCATGAGGATGGCCGCCGCCGAATAGAGGAACAGCCCGACGTTGAGGACCCGCCGGGGGGTCGTGGGGAGGGCGCCGATCGCCGCCGCGGCGCCGATCAGCTCGGGGTGCTCCACCTCCTCCCTGGCCGCGCGGAGGATGTAGGCCACGAACAGGCCGCCCAGCACGAACAGGTCGAGGAGGCCCAGCTCCCCGCGGATCGGGATGGTGAACGCCCAGAGCGTGGCCGCCAAGAGGAACCCCACATCGGTGCGCTGGACGGACCGCAGCACGACCTCGCGCTTGCGTGCTCTCCACCAGAAGACCAGGACGACCAGGGCCCAGCCGATCCCGATCAGGAGTCGGTTCGCGCCGGTCATGTTGGCGATGGCGAAGTGGTGGGCCTCGCTCTCCCCGACGGTCAGCCCGGCGCGGTGGTCCTGTCCCGCGTTGTAGGCCAGGAACAGGTCGACGGCGTACTCCGGGAGCACGGCGATCAGGGCGAGGACGGCGATGGCCAGTGTCTGTGAGATGTCCAGCTGGGCCACCTCGGCGGCCCAGGCCAGGAGGAACGCCGCCCCCAGGATCGCCGCGCCGTACAGGCTGGTCTCCAGGACCAGCGGCGCGTGGAGCAGGCCGAGACGGATGGCGACGCCCGGGAGCGGCCCGATCAGCGCGGCCAGGAATGAGAACCGCAGCAGCGAGGGGCGCTCGGTGACGCTGGCCATGGACGGCGCAAGGATATCGGCGGCCCTCGGCCGGGACCAACGTGGGACCATGGAGCGCCGTGGACGCCCGGAAGTTCCTCGACGCACTGGCCGCCGACGAGGGGATGGCGGAGCGGCTCGTCCACCTCGAGACGCTGCCCGCGCGGCCCCCGGAGACCGCGCCCTTCTCCGATCTGCCCGATCCGATCCCGGCTCGTCTGCGGCTGCTGGGCATCGAGGGTCTGTACCCGCACCAGGCCCGGGCCCTGGAGATCCTCGAGCAGGGTCGCAACGTCGTGGTCGCCTCGGGCACGGCCAGTGGGAAGACGCTCGTGTACGACCTGGCCTTCGCACGGGCCGCCCTCGAGGATCCTCGCAGCACCGCGCTGTTCCTGTTCCCGACGAAGGCGCTGGCCAGGGATCAGCTCCGCCAGATCCGCGACCTGCGCCTGCCGCAGATCCGGGCGGCCGTGTACGACGGCGACACGCCGGGGCCGGAGCGTCCGCTGATCCGCCGGACCGCCAACCTGATCCTCACGAACCCGGACATGCTGCACGCCGGGATCCTCCCCGGGCACGCCCGGTGGGCCGACTTCTTCCTCCGTCTGTCCCTCGTCGTTGTTGACGAGGCCCACGTGTGCCGGGGCGTGTTCGGCTCGCACGTGGCCCTGGTCTTGCGGCGGCTGCACCGACTGGTGGCGCACTACGGCGGAACGCCGCGTTTCGTGATGACCTCGGCAACCGTGGGCAATCCCGCCGAGCTGGCCGAGCGGCTCAGCGGCCAGCCGTTCGAAGCCGTCGATCGAGACCGCTCGCCCCGCGGCGAGAAGCTGTTCTGCCTGTGGAACCCCCCGCTGCTCGACGACGAGACTGGGGCCAGAGGCAGCGCCATCACCGAGGCGTCGTTGTTGCTGTCGCGGCTGGTCGAGGACGACGTCCGGGCCATCGCCTTCGCCCGATCCCGGCGAGCCGCGGAGATCCTGGCCGACGCCACCCGGCGAGGCCTCGACCCCGCGCTCGGCGACCGGGTCAAGGCGTACCGAGCCGGGTTCCTTCCGGAGGAGCGCCGGGCCCTGGAACGAGCCCTGGCCGAGGGCGACCTCCTGGCGGTGGCGTCGACCTCGGCGCTGGAGCTGGGGATCGACATCGGGTCCCTCGACGCGGCGATCCTGACGGGCTACCCGGGCACCCGCGCCTCGATGTGGCAGCAGGCCGGCCGGGCGGGGCGGCGGAGCGAGCCGTCGCTGGCCGTGCTGGTGGCGCAGGACGACCCGCTGGACCAGTACCTGGTCTCCCATCCCGAGGACCTGTTCCGGAAGCCGCCCGAGGCGGCCGTGATCGATCCCACCAACCCCTACGTGCTGGGGCCCCATCTGCGATGCGCGGCCCGGGAACAGCCGCTGAGCTCAGACGAGATGGTGTTCTTCGGCGACGCCGGGGCCGAGGTGGCCGACGACCTCGTGGCGGCCGGACGGCTCGTCGACCGACGAGGGCGGCTCCATACCCCGGCCGGAGACGCTCCGCACACCGCCGTCGACATCCGGTCGGCCTCCGGCCGGCTCTTCCTGATCGTCGAGGAGGGCACCGGCACGCTCCTGGGGACCGTCGACGAGCCCCGTGCCTTCATCCAGGTCCACCCGGGAGCTATCTACCTCCATCAGGGAGAGCAGTACGAGGTCGTCGAGCTCGACCTGGCCCGGAACGTGGCCCTGGTGCATCCTTCGGACGCCGACTGGTACACCCAGTCGCGGGACACCACGGACATCGAGGTCCTCCGGGCCCTCACCGAATCGAAGCTCGGCGAGACGCCGATGTTCTTCGGCGACGTTCGGGTGACCGATCAGGTCGTCGGTTTCGTTCGGAAGCTTCACATGACCGGCGAGATCGTGGACACCGTTCCCCTCGAGCTGCCGCCGCAGTCACTGGTGACCCGGGCCGTGTGGTGGGCCGTTCCCGACCACGTGATCGCCCGGGCCCGGGTCGCCCCGGCCGACCTCCCCGGTGCGGCGCACGCGGCTGAACACGCCGCCATCGGCCTCCTTCCTCTGGTGGCCACATGCGACCGGTGGGACGTCGGAGGCGTGTCCACCGCGTTCCACCCCGACACCGGCTCGTGCGCGATCTTCATCTACGACGGCTATCCGGGCGGTGCGGGTATCGCCGAGCGCGGGTTTGCCGCCTCCGGGCGGTGGCTCGGGGCGACCCTCGAGGCGATCCGGTCGTGCCCGTGCCAGTCCGGCTGCCCCTCCTGCGTGCAGTCGCCGAAGTGCGGCAACGGCAACGAGCCCCTGGACAAGGGGGCGGCGGCCGACCTGCTTGCGGAGCTGCTCGGTTGATCGGCCCCTACGTCGCGGTCTGTGGGCCCGGTTCGGCCACCGAAGAGGAGGAGCGGTGGGCCGAGGAGGTTGGCCGGCGGCTCGCCGAGGCCGCGGTGATCATGCTGTGCGGCGGTCTCGGTG
>DASQWG010000260.1:0-7969 GCA_035640375.1 Actinomycetota bacterium | reverse complement strand
CGTTCGCCGCCGACGTGGCCGATGCGGACGCGGTCAAGGCCATGACCGACGCGGTGGCCCAGGAGCTCGGCCCGCCCGTGATCCTGGTGGCCAATGCGGGGATGAACAAGGACGGGCTGGCGGTCCGGTACGACCTGGCGGACTGGGAGCGGATGCTCCGGGTCAACCTGACCGGCACCTTCACCTGCATCCGCGCGACCCTGCCACACATGATGAAGGCCAGGTGGGGGCGGATCGTGACGGTGTCCTCGGCGATCGCCCTCCGCGGCAACGCCGGGCAGAGCGTCTACGGCGCGTCGAAGTCCGGCCTGGTGGGCATGACCCGCTCGCTGGCCAAGGAGTACGCGGCCCGCAGCATCACCGCGAACGTGCTGTGCCCGGGCTTCGTGGAGACCGAGATGACCTCGGGCCTTCCCCAGAAGGCCCGCCGGGCCCTCGACGAGGGGATCCCGGCGGGACGGGTAGGTACGGTGGAGGAGATCGCCGCGGCGATCAGGTTCCTGGCCTCGGATGAAGCCTCGTACGTGAACGGAGCCGTGCTCGCCGTGGATGGCGGGCTCACGGCGTAGGCAGAGGAGGACGACATGACGAAGCAGGAGATCGAGGAGAAGGTCCGCAAGGTCCTGGCCGAGCAGCTGGCCCGGGACGAGTCGGAGATCACGCCGGAGGCTCGGTTCGAGGAGGACCTCGACGCCGACTCCCTCGACCTCGTCGAGGTGGTGCTGGCGCTGGAGGAGGCGCTGGGCATCGACATTCCCGAGGAGGAGATGGAGGGCGTCAAGACCGTCGGCCAGGCCGTCGACCTGGCCGCCGGGAAGCTCGGGGTGAGCGCGTAGCCGTGACCCGCAGGGTCGTCGTCACGGGCATGGGCCCCGTCACGCCGGTCGGCGTGGGCCGGGACGCGTTCTGGGATGCCCTCGTATCGGGGCGCTCCGGCATCGATGAGGTCACGCTGTTCGACGCCTCGGACTTCCCGGTAAGGATCGGGGGCGAGGTCAAGGACTTCGACCCCACCGCGTGGATGGACCGGAAGGCCGCGAGGCGGACCGACCGAGTCGTCCACCTGGCCGTGGCCGCGGCCAGGCTGGCCTGGGAGGACGCCGGCTCACCTCAGGTCGATCCGCAGCGAGCCGCCGTGGTCGTGTCCACGGGGGTAGGCGGACTCCAGACCATGGAGGACCAGGTCCGTATCCTCGCCGAGCGCGGCCCCGGCCGGGTCTCCGCGTTCACGGTCCCGGCCATGATGCCGAACGCGGCCAGCGGACAGATCGCCATGGAGCTCGGCTTCAGCGGACCGAACGCCTGCATCACCACGGCCTGCGCGGCGGGGGCCCACGGCGTCGGCGAAGCGTACCGGTACATCAAGCACGGGATGGCCGACCTCGCCGTGACCGGGGGAACCGAGGCCGCCATCACGCCGCTGTCGCTGGCGGCCTTCGCACAGATGCAGGCGTTGTCGCGCAACCCCGATCCCGCCCGGGCCTCGCGGCCGTTCGACGCGGACCGTGACGGGTTCGTCATGGCCGAGGCCGCCGGGATCCTGATCCTCGAAGATGAGGAGCGGGCCCGGGCCCGCGGCGCCACCATCTACGCCGAGGTGGCCGGCTACGGGACCTCGGCCGACGCATTCCACATCACCCAGCCCGAGCCTCAGGGCGCCGGCGCGGTGATCGCCTTGCAGATGGCGCTGACCGACGCCGGCGAGGACGCCGAGGCGGTCGACTACATCAACGCTCACGGCACCTCGACGCCGCTCAACGACGCCGCGGAGACTCGGGCGATCAAGAAGGCCCTCGGCGACCATGCCCACAGGGTGGCTATCTCATCGACGAAGTCGATGACGGGCCACATGGTCGGGGCCGCCGGAGCCGTCGAGGCCGGTGTGGCTGCGCTGGCCGTCCACCAGGGGGTCATCCCACCGACCACGAACTACGAGTCGCCCGATCCGGAGTGCGATCTCGACTACGTGCCGAACGAGGCCCGGAAGGGCGAGGTTCGGCTGGCGCTCTCGAACGCGTTCGGGTTCGGTGGTCAGAACGCCGTCCTGGCGTTCCGTCGGCCGTAACGATCAGCCGAAGAACAGGTCCAGCTCGCGCTTGGCCGACTCGGGCGAGTCCGAGCCGTGCACCAGATTCTCGGTAATCACCACGCCGTAGTCCCCCCGGATCGTGCCCGGCGGCGCGGCGGCCGGATCCGTGGGCCCCATCAGCGTGCGCACCACAGAGACGGCCTGTTCCCCGGCGACGCGGGCCACCACCACCTCGCCGCTGGTGATGAAGTCGACGAGCTCACCGAAGAACGCCTTCTCCCGATGCTCGTCGTAGTGTCGATCGGCCAGGTCGCGATCGATCCGCTGGAGGCGCATCTCCTCGATGCGGAGGCCCTTCCGTTCGAACCTGCTCAGGATCTCCCCGACCAGGCCGCGGCGGACCGCGTCGGGCTTGATGATCACCAGCGTGGCTTCCTCGCTCATGTGCTCCTCGGCAGGCGCGGGCGCGCGTCCGCGACAGTGTACAGAGAGCCCGTCACCAGGATCAGGTCCTCCTCGTCGGCCTCCGCCAGGGCGGCTTGCAGCGCAACGGCCACCGACGAATGCGCTTCGACGTCGTCGATCCCGGCCGCCCGGCACGCGTCGGCCATCCGGTCGGCAGAGAGCGCCTTGGGGTTCGAGTTCGGCGCCGCGTGAGCCCGGGTCACCCGCGCCGCCAGCGACGCCAGGATGCCGGCCACGTCCTTCGTCTCGAGCACGCCGATCACCAGGTGGAGCCGGCGCCACACGAACGCCTCGGGCAGCGCCTCGGCCAGCGCGCGGGCCGCGTCGCGGTTGTGGGCCCCGTCGAGCACGACCAGCGGATGGCGGTCGATGATCTCGAGGCGGCCGGGTGAGGTGGCGCCGGCCAGGGCCTGCTCCAGGACGTCCTCGGCGAGCGGCGCGCCCAGGAACGCCTCGGCGGCCACGATCGCCGTGACGGCGTTCAGGGCCTGGTGCGGACCGTGCAGCGGGAGGACCAGGTCGCGGTACCTCGCGCGGGTCCCGGCGACGGCGATCTGCTGTCCCCCCACGGCCACGCGTCGGTCGAGGAGCCGGAAGTCCCGGTCGCGTAGGAGGATCCGGGCGCCTCTCTCGGCGGCCCTGGCTTCGATCACCGGGAGCGCCTCCTGATCCGGATCCTGAACCACCACGGCGGCCTCGGGATCGATGATCCCGGCCTTCTCCCGGGCCACCTCCTCGACCGTGGAGCCAAGCTCGGGATGGTCGAGGTCGATCGAGCAGAACACCGCGACCTTGGCCTCGATCACGTTCGTCGCGTCCCATTCGCCGCCCATCCCGACCTCGAACACCCCGGCGTCGGCGGGCTTATCGGCGAACCACAGGAACGCGAGCGCGGTGAGGGCCTCGAAGTACGTGACCCGCTCGCCGCCGAGGGCCTTGGCGTCGATCTCGCGCAAGTACGGCTCGAGGTGCGCGTACGTCTCCGCGAACTCTTCCTCGGTGACGTCGTGATCGCACAGGGCCAGCCGCTCGGTCACCGAGTGCAGATGGGGCGACGTGTACACACCGGTGGCCAGGCCGTGCCCGCACAGGATCCGGGCGATCAGCCTGGCCGTGGAGGTCTTGCCGTTGGTCCCCGTGACGTGGATGCTCGGGTACGTGTGCTCCGGGTGATCGAGCAGGTCGACCAGCGCGCGGATCCGATCGAGGTCGGGGACCATCCGGGACGGCTGACGGGCGTCGAGGTCGGCGACGGCCTCGGCGAACCGCACCGGCTCAGCAGCCCAGCTCGGCGAGCTGGGCTTCCAGGACCGCCCGCTCCTCCTCCAGCGCGCCCAGCTTCGCCCGTTCCTTGTCGACGACGGCCGGCGCGGCCTTCGACAGGAAGCCCTGATTGTCGAGTTTCCGGGCCGAGCGCTCGGCCTGCTCGGCGATGCCGGCCAGGCGCTCGCGCAGCCGGTCGCACTCGACCGCCGGGTCGAGCACCCCGGCCAAGGGGATCAGGACCTCGGCGCCCTGGACCACCAGGCGGGCGTGGCCGGCGGCCTCCCCCGGTTCCTCGGCCACGTCGAGCCGGTCCAACCGGGCCAGCCGTCGGATCTCCTCGTCGAGCGCTCCGAGGGTCTCGCGCTGCCCCCCGTCCGCCCGGACGCGGACGGCCAACGCCACCCCCGGACCGAGCCGGTGACCGCTGCGGAACGACCGAACCGCGGTCACGAGATCCTCGGCGAACCCCAGCCTGGACTCCGCGTCCGCATCGCGGTGCTCGGGGTGCGGCTCCGGCCAGTCGCTCACCATGATCGAGTCGCCGATGCCGAATCGCTGCCACAGCTCCTCGGTCAGGAACGGCATGATCGGATGGAGCAGTCGAAGCGTGCGCTCGAGGACCCAAGCCAGCACCGACCCGGCCGCCTCCCGCTCCTCCGGCGACCCCTCGTACAGACGGGGCTTCTCCATCTCCAGGCCCCAGTCGCAGTACTCCGACCACAGGAAGCGGTGAAGAGCCTGGGCGGCGTCGGCGAACCGGTACTCGTCGATCGCCCGGTCGACCTCTTCCCGGCAGGCCTCATGGCGAGACAGGAGCCACCTCTCGACCGGCGAGCGTGCGTCCTCGGGAGGAAGCACCGGGGCGCCGTCGATCTGCGCAGCGCCGAGGACCAGGCGGGCCGCATTCCAGATCTTGTTGGCGAAGTTCCGGCCGGCCTCCGCTTCGCGCATCCCGAACGGGATGTTCTGCTGCTCGGGAGTCGCCAGCCGGGCCAGCGAGTACCGGAGGGCGTCGGCCCCGTACCGCTCGATGACGTCGAGCGGATCGATCACGTTGCCCAGCGACTTCGACATCTTGCGGTTCTGCTCGTCCCGGACCAGGCCGTGGATCAGCACGTGGCGGAACGGGACGTCTCCCACGAGGTACAGGCCGGACATGATCATCCGGGCCACCCACAGGTACAGGATCTCGTAGCCGGTCACCAGGACCGAGGTCGGATAGAAGTACGTCAGGTCCTCGGTCTCGTCGGGCCAGCCGAGCGTGGAGAACGGCCACAGCTGTGAAGAGAACCACGTGTCCAGGACGTCGGGATCCTGCTCGATGTCGGCCGAGCCACACTCGCGGCAGGCGTCGGGATCCTCCATCGAGGCGAACTCGTGACCGTTCGGGCAGTACCACACCGGGACCCGATGCCCCCACCACAGCTGTCGGGAGATGTTCCAGTCGCGGAGGTTGTCCAGCCACGTCGTGTACGGCCCCAGCCACCGTTCGGGGAAGAAGGCGACCCGGCCGTCGATCGCGGCCTGTTTCGCCGGGCCGGTCAGCCGTTCGACCGCCACGAACCACTGCTTACCGGAGAGCCACGGCTCGACCTCGCTCCCGCACCGGTAGCAGTGGCCGACCGCGTGCCGGTACGGCCGCTCGACCGCAACGATCAGGTCCAGCTCGCGCAGGGCCTCCATCACGCGCTTCCGGGCCTCATACCGGTCGAGCCCGCGGAACGGCTTGGGGGCCTCGTCCGAGATCGTCCCGTCCGCGCTCAGGATGTTCCGACGGGCCAGCCCGGCGCGCTCGGCGATCTCGAAGTCGTTCGAATCGTGCGCCGGCGTGACCTTCACCGCCCCGGTGCCGAACGAGGGATCGACCGCCTGGTCCGCCACGATCGGCAGGTCCTGATCGGCGAACGGATGCCGAACGGCCTTCCCCACGAGGCCGCGGTACCGTTCGTCGCCGGGGTGTACGGCCACGCCGGTGTCACCGAGCATCGTCTCGATCCGGGTGGTGGCCACGTCGACGTGCCCCGAGCCGTCAGCCAGCGGGTAGCGGAACGTGATCAGCTCTCCGTCGACCTCGCGGTGCTCGACCTCCGAGTCGGATAGCGCTGTCTGGTCGGTGGGGCACCAGTTGATGATGCGCTCGCCCCGATAGATCAGACCGTCGTCATACAGCCCGACGAAGGCCACCCGGACGGCTCGCTGGAGCCCCTCATCCATCGTGAACCGGAGCCGGTCCCAGTCGCACGAGCTCCCCATGCGCTTCATCTGCTCGACGATCCTTCCGCCGTACCGCTCCTTCCACGCCCACACCCGCTCGATGAACGCCTCGCGGCCGAGCTCCTGCGGGTCGATCCCCTCCTCGGCGAGTTGGCGCCGCACCAGGACCTCGGTCCCGATGCCGGCGTGGTCGGTCCCGGGAAGCCACAGCGCCTCGAAGCCCTGCATCCGCTTCCGACGCACCAGCATGTCCTGGAGGGTGTGGTCGAGGGCGTGCCCCATGTGGAGCGCCCCGGTCACGTTCGGCGGGGGCAGGACGATGCAGAACGGCTTCCGATCGGGGGTCGGCTCGGCCCGGAACAGGCCGCGCTCCATCCAGGTGGCGTACCATCGCTTTTCGACCTCGGCCGGCTCGTATGCCCGCGCCATCGTCTCGGTGACCATGTGGGGACCGAGTGTACCGACCTCGTTCGGCCGGCCGGGCGTCGTCACCCCTCTACCGAGGCGTGGCCTCGTTCGGCCGGAACATCGCCCCGTGCCCGGGCACTACCACATCGGCCGTGGCCAGGACCCGCTTCCGCGACGCGTGCAGGGCGGCTGGGTCGTCCGCGTAGGGATCCTCGGGGGGCCCTTCCACCGACCACCACAGGTGGGTGAGCGCCACCACGCCCTCGGCCGTTCCGACCAGCGCGGTCAGGCACTCAGCGGTATGCCCTGGCGTGCGCGACAGCTCCACCGACGGTGACACCTGGAACCCCTCGCACTCCCGGTTCACCCACTCGTCGCCCCGGTACCAGGCCCAATGATCGTGGACCCGGGCGTTCGGGAACATCCCCACGTTGAGTGTGTGGTCGGGATGGTGGTGGGACAGGATCACATCGGTGATGTCGGCCGGTTCGACGCCGAGTCGGCGGAGCGGCTCCACGATCACCCCCTGTGAGGGCACCATGCCGGGATCCCACACGATCCGGGCCTCGCCGTCCCGGACGAACGCCACCGTGCTCGCGGTGTGCTCGCCGGTGTAGCCCTCGAACAGGACGTGGACCTGGGCGTCCCCAGGAGCCACTCGGTCAGGCGGTGCGCTCGCGGCGAGGCCGCGAGGGGCGGGAAGCGGCCTCGCCCTTCGGCACCAGCGTGGGATTGACTCCCTCCATGACGACCTGGCGGTCGATGACGCACTTGCGAACGTCTTTCCTGGAGGGAAGGTCGTACATCACTCCGAGGAGAACTTCTTCCAAGATCGCCCGGAGGCCGCGGGCACCGGTTCCGCGCAGCATGGCCTGGTCGGAGATGGCCTCGAGGGCCTCGTCCTCGAACTCTAGCTCCACGCTGTCGAATTCGAAGAACTTCCGATACTGCTTCACCAGCGCGTTCTTCGGCTTCGTCAGGATGTCGACCAGGGCCTGCTTGTCGAGGTTGTGCACGTGGGTCATGACCGGGAGCCGGCCCACGAACTCGGGGATCAACCCGTACTTCAGGAGGTCCTCGGGGAGCACCCGGCCGAGAATCTCGCCGAGGTCCTTCTCCTCCACCCGGCGGACGTCGGCGCCGAACCCGACGCCCTTGGTTCCCACCCGCGACTCCACCAGCCGCTCCAGGCCGGCGAACGAGCCGCCACAGATGAACAGGACGTTGGTGGTGTCGATCTGGATGAACTCCTGGTGGGGGTGCTTCCGCCCGCCCTGGGGCGGCACCGAGGCGGTGGTCCCCTCGAGGATCTTCAGCAGCGCCTGCTGGACGCCCTCGCCGGAGACGTCTCGAGTGATCGAGGGGTTCTCCGACTTCCGGGCGATCTTGTCGACCTCGTCGATGTAGATGATCCCGGTCTCGGCCCGCTTCACGTCGTAGTCGGCGGCCTGGATCAGCTTGAGCAGGATGTTCTCGACGTCCTCGCCGACGTACCCAGCCTCGGTGAGGGCGGTGGCGTCGGCGATGGCGAACGGGACATTCAGCATCTTGGCCAGCGTCTGGGCCAGCAGCGTCTTGCCGCAGCCG
>DASQWG010000259.1:0-2549 GCA_035640375.1 Actinomycetota bacterium | reverse complement strand
GCCCGGCCCGCCTCTTCGGGCGCGCCAGGCATCCGCGCCTCGGAGCGGGGGGCGGTGTGGGACTGCCCAACGTGCGGGACCGTGAACCCGATCGACGCAACGTTCTGCCGGGCGTGTGGGACGGCGTTCGGAAAGCTGCTGCAGCAACCGGAGGCTCGCGCTCGAACGGATCCCGGCCGGGCCACTGCATACTCCATGCTGTTCCCCGGGCTCGGCCACACTGTGGCCGGGCGCGCGGCTGAGGGGGCCGCCAGGGCCGTCATCTTCGCTTACGCGGCCGCCACCGCGATCATCATCCTGGTCATGACGGACGGAGGCCCTGGCCCCTTCGTGTCGCTGCTGATCGCCTCGGCCCTGGTGGCGGGGGGCCTGTACGTGGTCTCCGCCGTGGACGCGGGCCGGGCGGCTCGGGGCGAACCGCAATTGATCACCCCGCGGATCCTCCTCTACGGCGGGGCAGGGCTGATCCTGCTGACGGTCGTGGTCCTGGTCATCGTGGGGATCCGGGCCGGCCCCAGGGTGACCTGAGCGTCGTGCGGCTCCACGTGATCTCCGACCTCCACGGGGCCACGGACCAGCTCAGCCGAGCGGCCCGGGGATGCGACGCCCTGCTGGTGTTGGGCGACCTGATCAACGTCCTCGACTACCACCGGATGGAGGGCATCCTGGTCGACATCTACGGGCCCGAGCCGGTGGCCGAGGCCGCCGGCCTGCGAGCTCGGGGGCGGTACGACGAGGCCCGCGAGGTCATGCGCCGGCGATCGCCCCCCCACCTGCAGGTCCGCGAGCAATTCGTGGCCCTGGCCAGAGCGGAGTACGAGCGCGTGTTCGCGGCCCTCCCCGATAACTCCTTCGTGACGTACGGCAACGTGGACATCCCGGAGCTGATGCTGGAGCACCTCCGCCCCGGGATCCGGTTTCTCGACGGCGACGTCGTCGAGCTCGACGGCGACCGGATCGGCGTCGTCGGCGGGGGGCTCCGAACGCCGCTGGGGATCCCCGGCGAGGTCGAGGAGGATGAGTACGACCGCAAGCTCGAGGCGATCGGCCCCGTCGATGTGGTGTGCACCCATCAGCCGCCTCGGATCCCGTGGCTCGTGTACGACGTCCTCGGCAAGCGGTTCGAGCCGGGCTCGACCGGGCTGGTCGCCTACATCACCGCCCACCGCCCGCGGTGGTCGCTGTTCGGGCACGTCCACCAGCCGTTGGTCGACCGGACCACGATCGGCCCCACCCGCCTGGTGAACGTGGGCCACTTCCAACGCACGGGCTCGCCGTGGGTCCACGACACCGGGACCTGAACGAGCACCGTGGTCGACCGAACCGAGGACTCGATAGATATCGACGCACCGCTGGAGGAGATCATGGCGGTCATCACGGACTTCGAGACCTATCCGGACTGGGTGGACGGGATCCGGTCGGCCGAGGTGCGGGCCCGTGACGATCGAGGACGGGGGACCGAGGTGGCGTTCGAGTTCTCGGCGATGGGATTCACCGCCCGGTACACCCTGGCCTATGAGTACGCGGACGAGGACGCCGGTGTGTCGTGGACGACCACCGAGGCCAGCGGGGCCGTTCGGGACGTCGAGGGCGAGTACCTGCTGGAGCCGCTGAACGGCGACACCGAGGTCACCTACCGCCTCGCGGTTGAGGTGGCCGTCCCGGTCCCCGGGTTCCTGAAGCGCCGGGCCGACCGGCAGGCCATCGCCACCGCGCTGGAGGGCCTGAAGCGCCGGGTCGAGGGAGGCTGAACCGAACCGAGCGGCGGGTCCGGGTGCGGGCTGGGTACGATACCCGGAGATGCGGATCCTGCTGTTCACCGGCAAGGGCGGCGTCGGGAAGACCACGGTGGCCGCGGCCACGGCCGTGCGGGCGGCTCGGGCCGGGCACCGCACCCTGGTGACCAGCACGGATCCGGCGCACTCGCTGGCCGACTCGTTCGGCGTCCCCCTCGGCGACGACGTCGAGGAGATCGGGGAGAACCTGTGGGCCGAGCAGATCGACGCGCAGGCCCGTCTGGAGTCGAACTGGCGGGACATCCAGGAGCACGTGATCTCCCTGCTGAACTGGGTCGGCGTGGACGCCGTGGAGGCCGAGGAGCTGTCGGTGATCCCGGGCCTCGACGAGATCTTCAGCCTCACCGACATGCGGCGGCACGCCGACAGCGGCAGCTACGACGTGCTGATCGTCGACTGCGCCCCGACGGCCGAGACCCTGCGACTGCTGTCCCTGCCCGAGGTCATGAACTGGTACATCGAACGGATCTTCCCGATCCAGCGCGGCGTGGTCCGGACGATCCGGCCGGTGCTGACCCGGGTGACGTCGATGCCGATCCCCGACGACCGGATCTTCGCCGCGGTGGAACGGCTCCACCGCAACCTCGAGGTGGTCCGGGGACTCCTCACCGACGAGAAGCAGGCCTCGGTGCGGCTGGTGGTGAACCCCGAGAAGATGGTCATCGCAGAGGCTCGCCGGACCTACACGTACCTGTCCCTGTTCGGGTATCGCGTGGACGCGGTGGTGGTCAACCGGATCATCCCCGACGAGGT
>DASQWG010000258.1:0-2762 GCA_035640375.1 Actinomycetota bacterium | reverse complement strand
GTCCCCCCGGCGTTCACCACGGCTGCCCTCGCCGAAGCGTTCCCCAGAGGCAGCGGAGCGGTGCTGCTCCCCCGTGCCGACCTGGCCACGGATGAGCTGGAGGAGGCTCTCCGCCGGAAGGGATGGTCACCGGTCCGCGTGGATGCCTACCACGTGTCTCTGGTCGAATCGATTCCCGCGAGAGCGCGTCGAGCCCTGGAGGAGGAACGAGTGGACGCCATCACGTTCACGTCGCCATCCACGGTGAAGGGGTTCGTCACACTGGCCGGTGTGCCGCGGCGGCCATCGATCGTGTGCATCGGGCCCGTGACGGCCGAGGCGGCCCGGGGTGCCGGCTTCGACGTGGCCGCGGTGGCCGACCCACACACGACCGAGGGGTTGGTGGAGGCGCTCGGCCGGGCCCTCGGGTAGTAGCCAGAGCTCGACGTCGGCACCAAGTATCCAACGGGGGGAGTCGTACCGGCTCGAGCTTCCCTATCCCCCTCGGCCGGCCTCGGCCAGGACTTCTCCTGCGAGGCCGACCTGAATCGCCACCGAGCCCTTCGGATGGGATCGGGCCACCCTCGTGTAGCATCGCCTCATGGCCGCGTTCCCCCACCACCGTGCCCGGCGGCTCCGGCGCACGGAGTCCATCAGGGCACTGGTCCGGGAGACCGATCTGTCACCCCGGCACCTGGTGGCTCCGATGTTCCTGAAGGAAGGGATCGAGGAGCCGGCACCGATCCGGTCCATGCCCGGCCAGGTTCAGCACACCCTGGAGTCTCTTCGGAAGGAGGCCCGTCAGATCCACGCGGTGGGGGTCACCGCTTTCGTGCTGTTCGGAATCCCGGAGAGGAAGGATGCCGAGGGGAGCGAGGCGTGGAACGACCGGGGTGTGGCCCAGGAGGGGCTCCGGGCGCTCCGGGAGGAGTTCGGGGACGACGCGGTGCTGATCTCGGACCTGTGCCTGGACGAGTACACCGATCACGGCCACTGCGGGGTGCTCGACGATCGGGGCATGGTCGACAACGACCGAACCCTCGAGCGCTACCGCCGGATCGCCGTGTCGCAGGCCGCGGCCGGCGCCGACCTGGTGGCGCCGTCGGGCATGATGGACGGTCAGGTCGCTGCGATCCGGTCGGCGCTGGACGACGAAGGCCGCTCCGAGACGGGGATCCTGGCCTACGCCGCCAAGTTCGCCTCCACCTTCTACGGCCCGTTCCGGGACGCCGCGGAATGTGCTCCGCGATTCGGTGACCGCCGGGCGTACCAGATGGATCCGGCCAACGCCGACGAGGCCCTCCTGGAGATCCGGCAGGATGTCGACGAGGGCGCCGACATCGTCATGGTCAAGCCCGCGCTCCCGTATCTCGACGTGATCCGGCGAGCCAGGGTGGAAGCGGGCGGTGTCCCCGTGGCCGCGTACAACGTCTCGGGCGAATACGCCATGGTCAAGGCCGCGGCGGAGCGGGGATGGCTCGACGGTCCCCAGGCCATGGTCGAGGTGCTGACCTCGATCCGCCGGGCCGGGGCGGCTCTGATCCTGACGTACTTCGCCCGCGAGGCCGCCGAGGCCCTGGCCTGAGCACCTCCGAGGAGCTGTTCGACCGGGCCCGGGACGTGGTTCCCGGCGGCGTGAACTCGCCCGTCCGCGCGTTCCGGACGGTCGGGGGAACTCCGAGGTTCGTCGCCTCGGGGGACGGGGCGTACCTCCGGACCGTGGACGGGGACGTCCTCCTCGACTACGTGCAGTCCTGGGGTGCGCTCCTGTTCGGTCATGGCCGGCCGGAGATCGTCGACGCCGCCACCGAGGCCGCCCGACGGGGGACGTCGTTCGGGGCGCCGACGGAGGGTGAGGTTCGCCTGGCCGAGCGCATCGTGGAGATGGTCCCGTCCGTGGACGCCGTTCGGCTCGTCTCCAGCGGCACGGAGGCGGCCATGAGCGCCGTCCGGCTGGCCCGGGGAGCGACCGGCCGGACGAAGATCGTCAAGTTCGAGGGCTGTTACCACGGCCACGCCGACGCCCTGCTGGCCGCGGCGGGATCCGGGGTGGCCACGCTGGGGATCCCGGGCACGCCGGGGGTCACCCACGGGGCCGTGGCCGACACCATCGTGGTCCCCTACAACGATGCCGATGTTCTGGGCACGGCGTTCGAGCGATCGGGGACGTCGATCGCCGCGGCGATCGTCGAGCCGGTGGCCGCCAACATGGGAGTGGTCCCTCCCTCGGAGGGGTTCCTGACGCGGCTCCGGAGCCTCACCCGGGAGCACGGCGCCGTGCTGATCTTCGACGAAGTGATCACGGGCTTCCGGCTGGCCCCGGGCGGCGCCCAGCAGCGGCTGGGCATCCTTCCGGACCTCACGGTGATGGGCAAGGTGATGGGCGGGGGCTTCCCCTCCGCCGCCTTCGGGGGTCGGGCGGACCTGATGGACCACCTGGCCCCGGCAGGACCGGTGTATCAGGCCGGAACGCTGTCGGGGAACCCGGTGGCCGTGGCCGCCGGGCTGGCCGTCCTCGATCTGATCGACCGCCTGGATCCCTACGACGCGCTGGAGCGAGCCGCGGCCGAGTTGGCCGACGGCGTGTCAGACGCCCTCGGCCGGGCTGGCATCGCCCACACCGTGAACCGGGTCGGTCCACTGCTTTCGGTGTTCTTCGGCCCCGAGCCCGTGACCGACTTCCGGTCGGCCCAGGGGGCGGATCACCGGGCATTCGCCCGCTTCTTCCACGCCATGCTCGATCGGGGCGCGTACCTTCCGCCGTCCGGCTACGAGGCCTGGTT
>DASQWG010000257.1:0-2342 GCA_035640375.1 Actinomycetota bacterium | reverse complement strand
CCGAGCTCGTCGATCGTGAAGTCGTGGGGCATCGCGTCGCGGTTCGTCATCTCGATGCCCACGGTGCCCGCGTCCGCCTCGATCTCGCCCGGCGCGAACCCGGTGATGGCGGCCTCGAGCGAGACGCCCGCGCCGCCTCCGCCGCCGGCCGCGTCCTCGGCCGGAGCGGTCTCGACCGGCGTGACCTCGCCGCTCAGCCCGGTGGTCTCGGTGAGGCCGCCATCGAACGGGCTGGCGATCCGCGGGTAGTCGTTCGGTGCCGAGGATGACGACCCGGTGACCTCGAGCTCGCCCAGTGCCCCCCTGCCGGTGTAGGCGAACGAGTGGTTCACGAACGGATACAGGCTCTCGTCGGGGATCCGGAGCTCGACATGGCCCCGCCCCCCGGCGGCACGCTCCAGGTCTGTATCCCGTTGTGGCGTTGGTCGGGTTGCCGTCGGGGTAGACGTGGTCGAACAGCGCCCCGATCACGTGGAAGGCGTTGTCTAGCGTGGGCCCGGCGTTCATCACCCACAGGCGGACCAGCTCGTTCGGACGGGCCTGCAGAGGTGCGTTTCCCCGTCCCCTGGCCCTCGGTGCGGAACCCCTCGGCCTGGGTGGCCACCGCAACCTCGGGGGACCGCTCGGTGGTCCCCCTGGGGTCCGATCCATGTGACCCCGATGATCACCAGGGCGAACCTGCAGCTGACTCGCCGGGGCGATTGCGCGGTCCGGGCTGCCGCTCATCTGGCTCGGGCGGCGGAGGACGGCGCCCGCATCCACCCGTTCTGGGTTGAGGCCGCCGAGGGGTTCCGGGAGTCGCTGGCCCGCACTTCGCTGGCCGACGTCCTTCGCGCGGACCGTGCCCTGGCCGGGATGGCCGGAGCTCTCGCCCTGACGCCTCGTTCGCCCGACCTTGACCGGGCCGATTCAACGCGTGTAGAATTCGGTTCAACAGGTGTTGAATTCTGATCGAAGGAGGAGGGCGCCATGTGGGCCATGGTGGTGAAGGAGTTCAGGCAGCTCCGCAGGGACCGGAGGACGGTGGCCCTCCTGATCGTGATGCCCCTCCTCCAGCTGATCGTGTTCGGGTACGCGGCCAGCTTCGACGTGTCCGAGATCCCCACGGCCGTGCTCGGCCCCGGCGCCGAGCGGGTCGAGTCGAACCTGCCCGACCTGTTCCGGGTCGTCGAGGTCGACCAGTCGGCCGGCCCGGCCCGGGGGAGGGAGCTGCTCCGAAACGGCGACGCGGTGGTGGCCGTGGTGGCGGAGCCGGACGAGCCCGTGGCGCTGATCGACGGCGCCGAGCTGTTCTCGGCGCAGGCGGCTCTCGAGGCGACCGCCCGGGCGGCCCAGCGTGGCGTCGAGATCCGCACGGAGGTGCTGTTCAACCCGGACCTGGAGACCTCGGCGATCATGATCCCCGGCCTGGCCGGGGTGATCCTGCTGTTCATCGGCTCCCTGATCACGAGCCTCGGCGTGGTGCGGGAGCGCGAGGCCGGCACCCTCGAGCAGCTCGCCGTGATGCCCCTTCGCCCGCGTGACGTGGTCGTGGGGAAGATCGCTCCGTACTTCGTGGTCGCCGCCATCGACATGGTGGTGATCCTGGTGGCCGGGGTGCTGATCTTCGACGTGCCGTTCAACGGGTCGGTCGGCACGCTTGCCCTGGGGTCGGTGCTGTTCCTGTTCACCGCGCTCGGGATCGGCGTGCTGATCAGCAGCGTGTCGCAGAGCCAGGGGGAGGCGATCCAGCTGGCGCTGCTGCTGCTCCTGCCGCAGTTCCTGCTGTCGGGGCTGATCTTCCCGCTGTCGTCGATGGCCGCCGGGGTCCGGTGGATCGGCTACGCGCTGCCGCTGACGTGGTTCATCGAGATCGCCCGGGGCGTCATGATCCGCGGTGCGTCCCTCCATGCAGTGGCAGAGCCGATGCTGTACCTGGCCGCCATCGGCGCTGTGGTGTTCCTCCTGGCTCTGCTTCGCTTCCGACGAGAGCTGGCGCCGGCCGGTAGAGAGGAGCGGGTCGAGCTCGAGCCGGCGCTGCGATGAGCTGGGGCCTCGACGACGTCACGGTTCGGTTCGGAGCGACGGTCGCCGTGGCCGAGGTGTCGTTCGATGTCGACCGCGGCGGCATCACCGCGGTGATCGGGGGGGACGGCGCCGGGAAGTCGACCTCGCTTCGAGCGCTGGCCGGGCTGGCCCCCGTGACCGAAGGGCGGGCCCGTCGTCCGCCGGAACGGCGGCTCGGCTACCTCCCGGAAACCTCCGGCGTGTACCCGGACCTCACGGCCGCCGAGAACCTGGCCTTCGCCGCCACCGCCCACGGGATCCGCGGCCGGGAGTTGGCCGGTCGCACCGACGTGCTG
>DASQWG010000256.1:0-2058 GCA_035640375.1 Actinomycetota bacterium | reverse complement strand
GAGGTCGCCTTCCAGGATCGACAACACCGCAAGGCCCTGGATGGCCACGGCGGTCCAATCTCGAGCACCCATCGCCATGGCCGTCTCGAGCGAACGCGCGGCCTCCGTGCGAGCAGCGTCCAGCTCGCCCTGTCTGAGGGCAACGCTGGAGAGCAGTCCCGATGTCAGCACGACCCCCCACTTGTCTCCGGTCGCGATGAACGTCTTCCGAGCCTCTTCGACGAGCCTTGCTGCTCTCGCAAGGTCCCCCTCCTCCGCCGCCAGGTGGCCGAGGGCCGACGTTGCGTGGGCCGTCCCAACGGGTTCGTCGATCGTGCCGTAGAGCTCCTGGGCTCGAAGGAAGAGCTCTTTCGCGCCGTGATCATCGCCGTGGAGCATCCGGGCCCAGCCCAGGTTGTAGGCCGCGTCGGCCTCACGCTTCGGCTCGCCCAGCTCACGGGCGATGGCCAGGCTCTCCTCGTACGGCGGCGTGACGTGCTCGGGGTCCCGCAGGTAGTACGCCAGGCTGCCCAGGGCACCGAGGGCCTTCGCTCGAGCGGAGGTCCGAGCGGCGGCGGCCGGGAGCGCCAGGGCATCCTCGGTCCACCGGCGGCCCTCGGCGAGGTGGTTCCTGAGTTGCCAGAACCGCCACAGGGACCCGGCGATGCGGAGGCCGACCTCGGCCTCGCCCGTATCGATCGACCAGCGAAGCGCTGCCCGGATGTTGTCGTGCTCCGCCTCCAGCCGGTCGAGCTGAGACCGATCCCGCAGGAGCTGGCCCTCCGCGTCCTCGACCACGGCCACCACCTCCGAGGCGTGCCGTCGGCGGACTTCCGCCTCCTCACCGGACTCAGCCAGCCGGTCACCGGCGAACTCCCGGATCGTCTCCAGCATCCGGAACCGCTCGGGAGGTCGGGAGCCGTGTCGGACCAGGCTGTGGTCGACGAGCGCGGTCAGCCCGTCAAGGATGTCGACGTCGAGGCCCGGACCGCAGACGTTCTCCGAGGCGGACAGGGTCCACCCGCCGGCGAACACGCCGAGCCGAGCGAACAGCCGCTGGACCTCGGGCTCGAGGAGATCGTGGCTCCATGCGATCGCGGCCCGGAGGGTCCGCTGCCGTTCCGGGGCGTCTCGCGTCCCGCCGGTGAGGAGGGGGAGCCGCCGGTCCAGCCGCTCGAGGAGCTCGGCGGGTGACAACACCTTGATCCGGTTCGCGGCGAGCTCGATGGCCAGGGGGAGACCGTCGAGCCGGGCGGTGATCTCGGCCACCGGTGCCGCCGTCTCCTCGTTGAGCCGGAATCCCCGGGTCACCGCGGCGGCTCGCTCCACGAACAGCATCACCGCCTCACACGCGCGCAGCGCGGTGACATCGTCGGCCTGATCGCCCGTCGGCAGGGCCAGGGGCCGTACCAGGAACTCGCGCTCGCCGGAGATCCGCAACGGGATCCGGCTCGTGGCCAGGACCCGAAGCTCCGGGGCCGAGTCCAGGAGCCGGTCCACCACTCCGGCCGATTCCACGACCTGCTCCATGTTGTCCATCACCAGCAGCAGTCGGCGGTCGCGAAGCTGGTCCCCAAGCGTGTCGATCAGCGGCCGCCCCGGCTCCTCCCGGACGCTCAGCGCCGTGGCGATCGCCGAGGGGACCAGGTCGGGATCCACGACCGCAGACAGATCGACGAGGAACACGCCGTCCTCGAACCGGTCGAGCAGCTGTTCGGCCACACGCAGGGCCAATCTGGTCTTGCCGGTGCCGCCGGGACCCGTCAGCGTCACCAAC
Source organism: Actinomycetota bacterium (assembly GCA_035640375.1). GTDB lineage: Bacteria > Actinomycetota > UBA4738 > UBA4738 > CALAEC01 > CALAEC01. The sequence continues at coordinate 302 of DASQWG010000256.1, read as the reverse complement.
CGAACTTGCTCGATGAGGTCGCCGACCTCTGCGACCTCCCGCTCCCGGCCGACGAAGGAGCTCCGTTGCGGCGGCAGGTTCGTCGGGGCGTCGAGCGCGCGGATCGGGGGGAAGTCCGCGAGCAGCCCGGCGATCACCAGATCGTGGATACCCTCGGGGTGTTCGATGTCCTTGAGGCGGTGGCTGCCGAGGTCTCGGACCGTCACCCCCGGGGGGAGCGAGTGATCCACCAAGCTTCGGGTCGCGCCCGAGAGCAGGACCTGACCGCCGTGGCCCGCGGCCGCGATCCGGGCGGCCCGGTT
>DASQWG010000255.1:0-5519 GCA_035640375.1 Actinomycetota bacterium | reverse complement strand
TGAACCACCTTCACGCCGCGGCGCTTGGCGATGTCGACCATGTCCTCGGGGTCATCGAGCCGCCGTCCGCCGGAGGGATCGCGTGCATCGAGCCACCGCCGGCCGATCAACACGAGGGCGACGTCGATCGACCCGAGCGTGCTGTCGATCAGCTTCGGGTACTCCACCCCGGGGTCGATGGCGTTGATGTCGATGAACACCTGATCATCGCCGAAGTGGGCCCGCAGATGGTCGTAGAGACGACCCGCGTGCCCGGCCGTGTCGTCCCTCCGGTAGCAGATGAAGATCCGCCTCACGGAGGCGAGCCTAGCCCTCTTTCGGCGTGGCCGTAGCCTGGCCTATGGTGTCGGTCCGGAAGCGTGCTCGGGAGGAAGCTGATGCGAGCGAACAGGATGCTGGGTATACCAGGGTTCGGGATCGACCGTGTGGCGGCCGCGGTGGGGGACGATCCCAACGTCCTGCGACTGGAGAACCTCGACACGGACCTGGCTCCGCCCGAGTCGGGGCTGCGGGCCACGCGCGAGGCCGTGGGTGAGGACGAGGCCAACAGCTGGCTCCCGTTCACCGGCAAGGCCGGCCTACGCCGCGCGGTGGCCGATCAATTCGCGGAGCGGTCGGGCGTCACCGTGGACCCCGACGCGCAGGTCGTCATCACCTGCGGCGAGGGCGACGCCATGGTCGACGCCCTGTTCATCACCACCGATCCCGGCGATGAGGTGATCCTGGTCGATCCGACCTACGCGGGGATGATCAACCGGGTCCGGATCGTCGGGGCCGTTCCCCGCTTCGTCCCGCTTCGCCCGGAGGAGGGCGAGTGGCGGCTCGACACCGACGCCCTGACGGCGGCTGTCACCGACCGCACCCGGGCGATCTTCGTGGCCAACCCGGGGATGCCAACCGGCAACCACCTGTCGGACCACGAGTGGGAGGCCATCGCCTCGGTCTGCAGGGACCGAGACGTGTGGCTGGTGTACCTGGCGTGGATGGAGCGGATCCTGTTCGACGGGCGGCCGTACCGTCACCCGGCCTCGTTCGAGGGCATGGCGGACCGAGTGGTGCATGTCGGGTGCGTGACGATGGAGCAGCGGATGATCGGGTGGCGGATCGGGTGGCTGGTGGTGCCGTCCGAACTCGCCGATGACGCGGCCCGTGCCCACATCTACAACGGGCTGACGCCGGGTGGGATCGCCCAGGCCGGCGCGGCCGCGGCGCTCCGGGAGCCGCCCGAGGACGTGGCCGGAGCGATCGGCGAGTGGGAGCGGCGTCGGGACGCCATCCTCGAACAGCTCGAGGGACTTCCGGCGGTCCGCCCGGCCGGCGGCTGGTCGCTGCTGATGGACGTGGAGGCCCTCGGAACGACGCCGCCCGAGCTCTCCGCGGCGCTCGTCAAGGAGAAGGTGGCTGCCACGCCCATGACGACCTGGGGCGAGCTGGTTTCTCCCAGGTTCATCCGGTTCGTGTACAGCAACGAGCCGGTCGAGCGGCTGTCCCTCCTCGCGGAACGACTTCGCCGGGCCCTCGGATCCTGAGACCCGGCCATCTGGCGGATTGCAGCGCCTCGCCACATGTGCCTAGGCTCCAGGCCAGGCTGCGGGCGGATCCCGGCCGAGGAGGAGCGTCATGCCCAAGGTTTCCCCACGTCTCGCCGCTGTCGCCGGCTTCCTGATCCTCGCGCTCAGCGTGGGGGGGAGCGCGGCTGCCATTCCCGATCGATCATCGGGGGGAACCGATGGGGGCTCCGCAACCGTCGATGACGGCCATCAGCACGGTCCGTCCAGCGGCCATCTCCCACCGACACAGTCCAACGTCGAGGTGATCGGGAAGCAGCAGCTCACCTCGAAGGCCGACCGCGTGTCCGACGTCGGGGTGCTGGGCGACTACGCCTATGTGGGCCAGTGGTTCGCGGGGCTGCCCTCGCCGCAATGCCGGGGCGGGACCTACGTGGTGGACATCTCCGATCCTTCCGATCCCGAGAAGGTGGGGTTCCTCCGGAGCCACCAGGACACGTACGTGACCGAGGGCGTCCAGGCACTCAGCGTGGACACGCCAGACTTCACAGGCGACATCCTCGTGCTCAGCAACGAGACCTGTGGCACGCGGGGGATCGGAGGCCTGACCATCTGGGACGTCACCGATCCTCTGAACCCGGTCCTGCTGTCCGACCACGGCGGTGACTACACCGACGGGCACTTCACCGATCCCACGAACGTCGACCCCGTCGCTCACGACTCGCACAGTGCCATGGCGTGGCAGGCCGGTGACAACGCCTACGTCATCGCCATCGACAACGACGAGGACCCCAACGACCTCGACTTCTTCGACATCACCGACCCCACCGACCCCGTGCTCATCGCCGAGACGGGCATCGGGGACTGGCCGTCGGTCAACGTCAACGCGTTCGGGAACTTCCCCACGAGCCACGACTTCGACGTGCGGTTCATCGGTGGCGACTGGCTGGCCATGGTGTCGTACTGGGATGCCGGGTGGGTCCTGCTGAACGTGGATGATCCATCCAACCCTGTCCTCGTGGACGACTACGATTACCCGCCCTGCGAGGTGCACGTGCCCACCGTGTGCCCGCCGGAGGGCGAGGCCCACCAGGGCGAGTGGAACGAGGACGGGAGCCTGTTCATCGGCACCGACGAAGACCTGGCCCCGTTCCGCCTGATCTTCGAGGTGGTGGGCGGACCTGCCGCCGGAGCGTACGAGGCCGAAGAGTTTTCCTGGACGGTTCCGATCTCCACGCTCCCCGACAAGAGGGTCAACGGGCCGGTGGTGTTCGGCGGTTACGGCTGCCCGGGCCAAGACGCCTCGCAGATCCCGCCGGCGTCGGTGCTCGATCCGGCCACCGCGCCCGGTGAGGATCAGATCCTGATGCTCCAGCGCGGCCCGGTGGAGGATCCCAACAACCCCTTCGAGGCGTGCTTCTTCTCGGAGAAGGTGGAGCAGGCCCAGCTGGCCGGGTACGACGCGGTGCTGATCGCCAACCACCACACCGGGTCGGGAGCAGGAGCCCAGCCGAACGCCACGTTCTGCGGGAGCCAGGGTCACATCTTCACCCCGACGATCCCGGGGCTCTGCGTCGGCCACCGGCTGATGCACCTCCTGTTCGACCGGCCGCCGGACTACACGGTGCCGTATCCGACCGGTGACCCGGGGAACCTCGAGCCGGACATCGGCGACATCGGCAACGGGAAGATCGACGCCACCTCGTTCTTCAGCGGCTGGGGTGGGTCTCGCCTCCTGGACGCGAACACGCTGGCCGAGCTCGACCAGTACTACCTCCCCGAGGCCGGCGATCCGGCGTTCGGCACGGGCTTCGGCGATGTCGACGTCCACGAGGTGGCCACGGGCCGAGGACCGGATGCCGACCTGGCCTACTTCGCCCACTACTCCGGTGGGATCCGGGTGGCCCGGTTCGACGCGACCGGCATCCAGGAGGTCGGCCGGTTCATCGACCAGGGCGGCAACGACTTCTGGGGCGTGCAGCTGACGGACACCTTCATCGGCGGCCGCCGGGTCGTTGCCTACAGCGACCGCGACTACGGGATCTACCTGGCGACCTACACCGGTCCCTAGGTCGGACGTGTGATGGGGGGCCGTTTATCGGCCCCCCATCGCCTCTCCCCCCGCGACGCTCAGGCCGCCACGATCTGGATGGTCCGGATGTCGAAGCCGGTGAACACGTCGCCGCCCTCCTCGATCGAAGCGAACGCGTAGGTCTCTGCGGACGCCGGGCGGTATCCGCCCTGCGCCGGTGACACCCGCACGGAGAACGTGTGGGGGAGCGCGTCGCACGGCGTCGGGCCGAAGGCACCCTCCCCGCCAGTCACCCCATCGAAGATTCTGACGTTCCCGCCGAGGCCGACGGCGCTCATCGGGCACGTCACCGTGGCGTCGATCACCACGGAGCCGTCGCCCTGGAGCGCGGCGGTGTTCGCGAGCTGGATCGACACGTCCGGCCGGACCCGGAGGGACCCCGAATCCTGAGCCCGCTTGTCGGGCCCATTCCCCACCACGAGGACCACGCTGGCCTGGGCTGACCCTGTGTGGAACGGCGCACCGCTCGCCGGCACGGTCACCCGGGTCACGTACGGGATCCGGCCACACGTCGGCGTGAAGGGGCCACTGCCCGAGGCGCCTGCCTGCGTGACGCTCGCGGTGGCCTCGACGATGGTCCACCTGCGGTCGCACGTCGTTTCGATGTCGAACGTCATCGACCGGCCATCCGGCGAGATCAGCGACTGCTCCGAGAGGATCTGCACGGAGAGCGCGGTTCTGTGCGCCTGGGCTGCCGGCGCGCTCCCCGCGACCAGCAGCCCGACCAGCCCGGCGAGGACGAGGCGACGGACGGCGATGCTTCCCATGGCGACCACCTCCTGTGGCGGGCCCGACCGATGCACGCCCGGTACTACCGACCGATCACTCGGAGGGATTGCGGGCCTGGGCTCTCACCTACCCCGACGTCGTGGGGAGCCGACCCTCCAGGGGGTCTCCACCGTCGTGGGGGATGAGCACCACCGCGGCGATCTGTCCAAGGCCCGGCGGGAGGACCAGGCCACCCCCTCGCCGAACCGGGTCGATGGTCAGCACTCCGGCCGGGTGGTGAAGACCGGTCGCATCGACGACCTCGACGTCGAACGTCCCGACCGGACCCCCCTCTTCGACGACCGCGAAGATCCACGAGGGGCGGCCCAGGTACACGGCCATATGGCCGGCCCGAGTCCCGTCGGGGCGCCGAAGCACCTCGACCCCAAGGTACTTCCCGTCGGCCCGGTGGAGCGCGGTTCGAAGCAGGGCGGCGGCCTGGCGGTCGGAGCGGGTCGCCATCCAGGCCGCTCCCGCGCCGGCGGCAGCCAGGATCGACGCGGCCACGGAGAGCGACAGGATCCGACGCCATCCCGCAGCCCTCCTCGCCCGGATGGGGCGAGCCAGCCGAGCCAGGATCCGGGACTCGAACCCCGCGGGCGGCTCTCGCTCCGGAGCGAGCAGCAGCACCTCGTCCTTCGCCTCGGCCAGGCTGCCGACCAGCGCCCGGCACTCCCAGCACATCTCCAGGTGGGCCAGGGCCCGCCCTCGTTCCTCGCCGGTGGCCACGTCCAGGGCGAGCTCGGCCGCCAGTTCGCGCGTCTCGCCGTGGTTATCGATCATTGGCCACCTCGAGGGACTCCCGCAGCTTCAGGAGCCCCGTCCTGATCCGGGTCTTGGCCGTCCCCAGCGGGATCCGCTCGATCTCCCCGATCTCCCGAGCCGTTCGGCCGAAGAACGCTGACATGAGGACGGCCCGTCGCTGTTCCTGGGGGAGCCCTGCCAGCGCCTGCCGGACACGACCCGACTCGTCGGCGAGGATCCCCTGGGTCTCCGGGTCGGTGCGGCTGTCGGCCCGGAGATCGATCAGGACGCTCGGATCCACGGGTTCCTGCCGGCGCAACCGGAGGGCGTCGAGCGCGACGTTCCTGGTGATGGCCAGGAGCCAGGTGACCACCCGGCCCCGGGCGGCGTCGAACGTGGCCGCATGC
>DASQWG010000254.1:0-2625 GCA_035640375.1 Actinomycetota bacterium | reverse complement strand
AGCGCCCGGATCCGGCCGCGTCGCGACAGGCCCGGCCAGCGCAGGACGTCGCCGACGTCGCCGGGGATCCCGAAGGGTGTGCCGTGCAGGTACGGAACGAGCCCGCGATCGGTCCAGAGGAAGGCGCCCGACGTCCCCGGGGCCTCCAGCTCGAGCCCGAGCTCCTTGGCGAGCGCCACGCCCCAGGGCTTCCGCGCCGCGAACGAGTCGGGACCCACCTCGAGTTCGAGATCGCCGACCTCCACCGGCGGAGCGACGATCCCACCGGCCACCTCCCGCTCTTCCAGCACGAGGACCTCGACGCCAGCCTTCGAGAGGTGATGGGCGGTCGCCAGGCCGGCGATGCCGCCGCCGACGACGGAGACGCGGGGGCTCACGCCTGGGGGACGCCGGCGAGGTGATCCCGAACGACCGCTGCGAGCACGTCGAGGTAGGCCGGATCCGCGTTGGGCATCCTGGTCCGCTCGAACCGGATCCCCGCTCCTTCGGCGACGCCCTTCGCCTCGACGTCCAGGTCGTACAGGATCTCGAGGTGATCGGCGACGAAGCCGGCGGAGCACACCACGACGGCCGGATGCCCCATCGCGGCGGCCTCGAGGATCGCCTCCTCGACCGGAGGGCCCCACCAGGGATCGTCCGTCCGCCCCGCGCTCTGCCAGGCGATCCCGTAGCGGTCGAGACCGAGGTCCTTGGCCACCAGGTCGGCGGTCTCCTGGAGCCCGTCTCGGTAGCGGCAGGACGCGTCGCAGTCGCAGGTCTTGCACCGCAGCGTGCCGTCCGCCACCACCCGGGTCGGCAACGAGTGGGCGGTGAAGAGCACGACGGCGTCCGCTCGATCGTCCTCGGACAGCCGGTCGAGAGCCTCCGATACCCGCGACGCCAGGGAGGTGACCAGCTGCGGATGCGCGTGATAGCTGCGGACGAACGAGAAGGACGGGCCGCCGCCGAGCTCGTCGACGGCGGCCAGCACGCGCTCGACGTAGGTCTCGACCGACATGCCCGACCAGTGCGGTGCCATCACGATCCCGATCGCGCGCTCGATCCCGTCGGCGCGCATGCGTTCGACCGCCTCGGCGATGAACGGCGGCGAGTGCTTCATCCCGAGGTAGGCGCGGAACCGCCGGTCGTCGCCGTCCTCGTTCAACCGCTCGACGAGACCGTCGGCCTGCGCCCGGGTGATGTCCAGGAGCGGGAAGACGTTCCCGATGGCCGCGTAGCGGTCCATGAGCTCGCGGAGCCGCTCGGGCGACGGCGGCCGGCCCCCGCGGATGTCCGTGTAGTACCGCTCGATGTCGTCCGGACCGCTGGCCGTCCCGTACGCCATCACCAGCAAGCCGATCGGTCCGGTCACCGGGCGGTCTCCACGTGGACCAGTTCGACCAGCCGTTGGAGGAGCTCGACCGGCGTGTCCGGGAGGACCCCGTGGCCCAGGTTGAAGATGTGGCCGGGCCGCCCAGCGGCCCGGCGGAGAACCTCGCGGGCCTTCCGCTCCACCGCCTCCCACGGCCCCACGCACGCCGCGGGGTCGAGGTTGCCCTGGATCCCCGTGTCGTGGCCGATCCGGTCCCAGGCCACGTCCAGCGGAACCCGCCAGTCCACCCCCACCACGTCGGGGCCGGCCTCGCGCATGAAACGCAATAGCTCACCGGTGCCGGTCCCGAAGTGGATGGCAGGGACGCCGGCCTCCCGCAATCCCTCGAAGATCCGCCGGCTCCACGGGAACACGCGCTCCCGATAGTCGTCCGGGTCGAGGGCCCCGGCCCACGAGTCGAACAGCTGGACGGCCTGGACCCCCGCCTCGATCTGGGCCCGGAGATAGGTCAGCGTCAGCTCGGTCAGTGCATCCATGAGCCGCCCCCACGTCCGGGGCTCCCCGTGCATCAGGGCCTTGGTCCGAACGTGGTCCCGGCTGGGCGCCCCCTCCACCAGGTAGGAGGCCACGGTGAAGGGAGCGCCTGCGAACCCGATCAGCGGGACCTCCAGCGCGCCCCGGAGGATGCGGACCGCTTCCAGGACGAAGGGGACGTCCTCGGGAGGCTCCAGAGGCCGGAGGCGCTCGACGTCGGCGTCGGTTCGGAAGGGCTCCGTCACGGTGGGGCCCTGGTTCCGGACGATCCGGACGTCGATCCCCACCGCCGCCACCGGGACCATGATGTCCGCGAAGAGGATGGCCGCGTCCACGCTCAGCCGCCGGACCGGCTGGAGGGCCACGTCGGCCGCGGCCTCGGGATCCCGGGTCAAGGTGAGCACGTCGGCGTCCCCTCGCACCGAGCGGTACTCGGGCAGGTACCGCCCGGCCTGGCGCATGAACCACACCGGGGTCCGGTCCACCGGCCGGGCGCGGCAGGCCAGCAGGAACCGGTCGCGCACGCCGGCGGAGGCTTCGGTCCTGGCCACGAGACCAGTCTAGCCAGCCCACGTTTCGGGACCCCTGGCTCGGTGGTAAGCAAGCAGGAGTCCGCATGAGGAGGGGAGCGCGGTGGACGAGGATCGCTACCAAGAGCTGCTCACGAAACGGGACGAGAGCGGCCTCACCCGCGAGGAGGCCAGCGAGCTCGGCAGGCTCATGGCCGAGAAGGAAGGCCGAGGAGAAGAGTACGGCAACGCCGATCAGCCCCCCGAGGA
>DASQWG010000253.1:0-2484 GCA_035640375.1 Actinomycetota bacterium | reverse complement strand
TCAGGACGTACCCGCCGGCGAGCCCGGGCCGGCGACCGACCCGGTCCATCACCCGGCCGGCGACCCTGGCCCCCGTGGCCTGCGCCAGCGAGTACATCCCGAACACCACCGCGGCCATGCTTTCCTCGCCGCTGAGCTCGTACACGGATATCACGGCGAACGTGGCCACGGCTCCGAGGGCCGCCCACAGCGCCACCTGCGCGGTGGCCAGCAGAGCGGTGTTGCGCCGAACGAGCCGCGCGCGTTCCTCGATCACGTCTTCCCTCCGGTGGCCGATGCCGCTCGCTACTTGATGTCGAGCAGCTTCTCCCGGACCGCGTAGATCACGGCCTCCATCCGGGAGTGCAGCTGGAGCTTCTCCAGGATGTTGCGGATGTGGTTCTTGACTGTGTTCTCGGAGATGTACAGCTCCGTGGCGATGTCGCGGTTGCCCTTCCCCTGGGCCACCAGCCCGAGGACCTCCAGCTCGCGGTCGGTGAGCCGCGGCGGGGCCAGGGGCTGGCGTTCGTCCTGGCGCCTGGTCATGGCCTGGAACTCCGACAGGAGCTTCGAGGCCATCGCCGGAGAGATCCGGGAGTGGCCCTCGACCACCGAGCGGATCGATTCGGCGACCTCGTCCGAGGAGATCTCCTTCAGGAGGTACCCCGACGCACCGGCCTTGATCGAGTCGTACAGGTCGGCCTCCTCGTCGCTGTTCGTGAGCACCAGGATCTTGACGTGTGGAAGCTGCTCCTTGATCTTCTGGGTCGCCTCGATGCCCGTTCGCCTGGGCATCCGGACGTCCATGAGCACGACGTCGGGCATCAGCTCGGTGGCTCGGTCGACGGCCTGGTCGCCGTCGTGGGCTTCGCCGACGACCTCGATGTCGGGCTCGTTGTCGAGGACCATCTCCAGCCCACGCCGGAACAGCGCGTGGTCGTCGGCGATCAGGACCCGAAGCCGCTCACCGGGAGGCTGTTCCGTCACGTTCTCTACTCCGGCTCAGGGGGCGCGCTGGCCGTGCCGCGCGATTTTACCCTGGACGCCCAGGTGAGCAGGCGGCTTCGACGTCGCCGGCGGCCCTCGGTGATCTGCCGCTCCAACCGGTCGACGACCCGGTCCACCGCCGACTCGACGTCCTGGCCGCTCGCCGAGGCACGGTAGGTCCGCCGACCCGAGCGAGCCGAGGCCTCCACCCGGTGGCCGCCACCGATCCGTCCTCGCGTCTCCCTGATCACCTCGACCTCGACCCGGTCCAGATGGCCGTCGAACCGGCTCAGCCGGCCGATCTTCCGCTGCAGCACATCGCGGGTGCGGCCGGTGATCCGGTCGCCCCTCGCCTTCACCACGAGGTCCATGGGCGCCTCCTCCGGAAGGAGACGGGGGACCGGACGGGTCCGGTCCCCCGACTGGCTCGCACCTGGCTGACCTGGTCTTTGACCCCACACTCGCCTGCCGAGGGGTTCGCCGCCCCTGAACGGCTTGTCGCCGCTCGCCAACGGGCGGCTTAGCGCCTTCTCCCGGCTCGTGACCGGGGCAGGTCTTACATCTAAGCCGCACCATGCTCAGCAACCAACGGTCGCCTTACGTGGGTCGTTTCGCCTGCGGCTGGCGTCGACTACCAGGGGAACGTCCCCCGGGGCAACCACAGACCCAGGCTCGAGCCCGGACCTATGGTACTCGGGCGCCCCCGGCGCAACCAGTCGGGCTTCTGCCCCTCATCGACGACACGAGCCCCGAGTCAGGCCTCGACGTCACCCTCGGGCGACAACGAGCCAGGCCTCGACGTCCCCTTCGGCGACAAGAGGTGTCGCCTCCGGTGACGTCTCGGCCCGAACCGGGGTTCCCAGACAGCGAGCGGGCACGGGACCGCCAAGCGAGCGGGCGGCCGTGAGAACCGATACGTGGGAAGCGCCGCTGCGATGGAGCGCCGACGCGCATGCCGCCGCCGTTGCGCCCGTGGTCAGGACGTCGTCGACCAGGAGCACTCGCGCCGGGAGGTCGCTCGGTCCCCGCCGGGGGACGAAGGCGTCCCGAAGTGCGCGACGTCGTTCCGGGCCGCCGGCCCTGGCCTGGGCCCGGGTGTCCCGGACCCTGATCAGCAGCGGGCGCACCGCGATCCCCAGGCGAGCTGCGGTGGCACGCGCCAGCACCTCGGCCTGATCGAAACCACGACGGGCCCGCCGCCGCCGGGACAGCGGCACCCAGGTGACCACGTCGGCGGGCAGGAGGTCTGCCGCCACCTCGGCCATCCCGCCGGCCAGGTGCGCCCCGACCGCGCGCCAGCCGGAGAACTTCATCCCCCGGATCCCCCGGGCCACCGGGCCGGCGTACAGGAACGGGGCCCGAGCTGCAGCGATCGGGCGCGGCGGGCAGTCCGCACAGGAGGCCATGGGCTCCTCCCACGGCCGGCCGCACCGCTCGCACCACGGCGCCGACAGCACCCCAACCTGGTCAGTGCATGCGGCACAGAGCGGCCAGCCGGAAGCGCCGCAGGCCGCGCAC
>DASQWG010000252.1:0-3076 GCA_035640375.1 Actinomycetota bacterium | reverse complement strand
CCTTCCGTTCGTCAATCGGAGGCCGAAACGGTTCCCTCCCGCGCTGCTCACCGGGGTGGGAGCCACGGTGGTCCAGCGGGCCATCCTTCGGAAGGATCGCTTGGAGGACGCCGGCCGCAAGCCGAGCTGGCTGACCCGGTTCCTGGCGAGGCTTCCCCGCCGGCTCGGCTACAGCTTGGGCCCGTCCCGCTGAGGCGGAGCTCTGCCTAACGGCCGGCAACGCACCGATCTGCTACGGACGCCCGCTATCGCGGAAACGGGCGTCGCGCCAGGCGATGGCAGCCTTCAGGCCCTGCTCCTGGCGGATCCGGTTGAACTCGATGCGCTCCGAGACCTCGGCCGACTCGATCTGGGCGTCGAGCTCGACGTTGGCCATCAGCGCCTCGCGGAAGCCGGCCTTCTCCCAGGCGTGGTTGATCGACCGCTTCGTCAGCGAGATCGCCACGGGGTCGAGGACGGCGATCTGGTTCGCCAGCGCAAGCGTCTCCTCCTCGAGCCGGTCCGGCGGCACCACCCGGTTGACCAGGCCGGTGCGCCGGGCTTCCTCGGCGGGGATCCGGTCCTCCCCGGTGAACAGCAGCTCCTTGGCCTTCCGGGCCCCGATCAGCCACGGCATCACCATCGTCACCACACCGGAGCCGAACCGGATCTCCGGCTCGCCGAACAGCGCGTCGTCGGAGGCCACCGCGAGATCGCACATCATCATCAGGTCACACCCGCCCGCCAAGCAGTAGCCGTGGACCTCGGCGATGACCGGCTTGGGGTGGTCGAAGAGCTCCAGCATCCGATCCACGCTTCGGGTCAGCTCATCGCGCCACCCGGCGGCGTCGGGGGTGCCGTGCTCGGCGTGCTGCTCGGCCTCCTCCTTCAGGTCGTATCCGGCGCAGAAGGCCCGGCCGGCCCCGCGGATCACCACGACCCGGGCGTCGTCGTCTTTCGCTGCCCGGGTCAGGGCCGCCGACAGCTCCTCGACCAGCTCGGTCGAGAGCGCGTTCAGCACCTCGGGCCGGTTCAGGGTGAGCCTGCGAACCGGGCCGAGGTCCTCCTCCAACAGGACGTTCACTCGCCGCTCCCGTTAGCCAGCCGGGCCCCCCGCTTGGCGAGCTGGTCGGCGATGATGACCCGCTGGATCTCGCTGGTGCCTTCCCAGATGCGGTCGACCCTCAGCTCTCGAAAGAACCGCTCGGCCACGTTCTCCCGCATGTAGCCGCGACCGCCGAACACCTGGACGGCCCGGTCGGCCACCCGGTTGGCCATCTCGGAGGCATACAGCTTCGCCATCGAGCAGTGGGCATGCTGGACCTTCACGTCTTCGCCCTCGTCGAACTCCTGGGCGGTCCGATACGTCATGAGCCGGGCCCCCCACAGCTCGGTCAGGGAGTCGGCCAGCGGGAACGCCACGCCCTGGTGGTCGATGATCGGCGTGTCGAAGGCCACCCGGTCTCTCGCGAACGCGGTGGCCTCGTCGATCAACCGCTCGGCGGCGCCGCAGCACCGAGCTGCGATCATCAGCCGCTCGTACCGGAACCACTCGTAGGCGTACCGCATCCCGTCGCCCTCGGAGCCGACGAGGTTCGAGGCCGGCACCCGGACGTCCTCGAACGCCACGATCGGGTGCTCGTCGGCGTAGGTATGGCTGTACTCGGGCGTCCGGACCACCCGCACCCCGGGCGTGTCGAGGTCCACGATGAACATCGCCTGGGTGGCGGCGTGCTCGCCCTCGGTGAGGCGAGCCTGGAAGAACGCGTGGTCGGCGTGGTTGAACGAGGTCACGTGCCACTTGACCCCGTTCAGCACGTAGCCGTCGCCCTCGCGGGTCGCGGTGGCGGCGATCGCGGAGGTGTCGGAGCCGGCGTCCTCCTCGGTGATCGCGTAGCACTCGTGCCGCTCGCCCCGGATCGTCGGCTTGACCCACGTCTCGAGCTGGTGAGGCGTGGCCACTGACGGGAGCCACCCCGCCGGCGTGCTCAGCACCCACCCCAGCGCGTTGGTGGTCCGGCCGATCTGCTCGGATACCAACGTCTGCTGGAACGTGGTCAGGCCGGCGCCCCCAAGCTCCTTCGGCATGTTCATGGCCTGGAGGTCGAGGTCGCGGAGCGTTGCTCGCTGACGCTCCAGGATCAACTCGGGGAGCCGGCCTCCGTGCAGCTCCGCCTCCACCTCGTGCGGGATCAACTCCTCGTCGACGAACGCCCGGGCCCGGGCCTGGACGGCCCGGTCCTGGTCCGACATCGGGTACATCGGCTCAGTTCCGGACCCGGCGGGCGTCGCGGGCCACCACCGCGGCACAGTTGCGGCCGGGCACGGCCATGACCCCACCGCCCGGGTGCGTGCCCGACCCGCACAGGTACAGCCCGGCGATCGGGGTTCGGTGGTCCGCATATCCGGGGATGGGCCGCATCGAGAACATCTGGTCCGGGGCCATCACGCCCTGGAAGATGTTCCCGCCGAGGAGGCCGAACCGCTCCTCGATGTCCGGGGGCGCCAGGACCTCGATCTCCTCGACCGACTTGGCGAACCCGGGGCAGTGCTCGTCGAGCAGCCCGACGATCCGCTTCCCGTACGCCTGGCGCTCGGTGTTCCAGGAGCCCTCCGCCAGCTCGAACGGGCCGAACTGGGTGAAGCAGAGCGCCACGTGCCTACCCTCCGGGGCGACGCCCGGCTCGAACACCGTTGGGAACACGGCCTCGAGGTACGGCCGCTCCGAGGCCCGCCCGTACTTCGCGTCGTCCCAGGCCCGCTCGAGGTACTCGATCGAGGGCGAGATCGCCAGGAGGCCGGTGTGGGGATGGCCCGGGATCGGTCCGTCCCACGCCGTCGGCCTCGGCAGCTCGCCGAGCGCCAGGTTGACCTTCACCGAACCGGACCGGGTCCGGTACCGGCGGACGTCGCGGGTCACCTCGTCGGGGAGGTGGTGTTCGCCGACGAGGTCGAGGTACGTGGTGATCGGGTGGGCGTTGGAGATCACGCGGCGGGCCCGGAGCACGGTGCCGTCCTCGAGTTCGACCCCGCGGGCCCGGCCGTCGCGGATCACCACCAAGCGAACCGGCGAGGCCGTGCGGACCTCGGCCCCGGC
>DASQWG010000251.1:0-6776 GCA_035640375.1 Actinomycetota bacterium | reverse complement strand
GCCCACCTTCGGGTCCCGACCGCCGAGCCGCCTCCCCGCCTGCCGTCCCTGGTGCGGGGATGAGGCAAGCCGCCCAGGCGCTAGAATCCGTGGCGCCCGGGCCCGACGGACGGGTCCCGGATACCTCCGAGATGCCGGCGGAGCTCCCCCCGCTCCAGCACCTGCTTGAACGGGCCCCACACGCAGCGGTCGTGGGGGACCCTCGCGTTCCCGTCGCCGGCGTCACCTACCGCTCCTCCGAGGTTCGGCTGGGATGGCTGTTCTTCGCCGTGCCGGGCGGAACCGTCGACGGTCACGCGTTCGCGCCCGACGCGGCGCGGGCCGGCGCCGCGGCCGTGGTCTGCCAGCGCCCGCTCGATCTTCCCGAGGCCGTGGTCCAGGTGGTGGTCCCCTCCGTGCGCGAGGCCATGGGTCCGATCGCCGCGGCCTTCTATGGGCGTCCCGCCGAGACCATGACCGTGATCGGCGTCACGGGCACGAACGGCAAGACGACCACGACCTACCTCCTGGAGCGAGTGTTTCGCGAGGCCGGGCTGGCCCCCGGCGTGATCGGCACGACGGGCCTGCGCGTCGACGGGCGCCCGGAGCCGTTCGAGCGGACCACGCCGGAGGCACCCGACCTTCATCGGCTCCTGGCCGAGATGCGGGACCGGGGGATCGGCGCGGTGGCCATGGAGGTGTCCTCGCACGGGCTTGACCAGCACCGCGTCGGCGGCATGCGGTTCGACTGCGCGGTGTTCACCAACCTGTCGCAGGACCACCTCGACTACCACGGGACCATCGAGGCCTATCTGGAGGCCAAGGCCCGGCTGTTCACCCCGGCCATGGCTGAGCGGGCGGCCGTGAACTTCGATTCCCCGGAGGGGCGATCGCTCCTCCGCGAGGACCTTCCCACGCTCACGTACGGGCTGGGGGAGCGGGCGGACGTCCGGGGCACCGAGGTCGCGCTGACCTCGGACGGGGTCAGGTTCCGGGTCGACGGCCTCGAGGTCCGCTCGCGGCTGCGGGGTGAGTTCAACGTGTTGAACTCCCTGGCCGCGCTGGCCGCGGCCCGCCAGGTCGGGATCGAGGACGGCGCGGCCGTCCGGGGCGTCGCCGCCCTGCCCGGGGTCCCCGGGCGGATGGAGCCGGTCGAGGCGGGACAGCCGTTCCAGGTCCTGGTCGACTACGCGCACACGCCGGACTCCCTAGAGAACGTGCTGCGGGCGGCGCGTCCCCTGGCCGGCAGCCACCGGGTCATCGCGGTGTTCGGCTGCGGGGGTGATCGCGATCGAGGAAAGCGGCCCCTGATGGGCAAGGCCGCCACCGGCCTGGCCGACCTGACCGTGATCACCAGCGACAACCCGCGGTCCGAGGACCCCGAAGCGATCATCGCGGAGATCGTCCCGGGCGCCGAGCGCGGCGGCGGCCCGTTCGAGGTCGAGCCGGACCGCCGGGAGGCGATCCGCCGAGCCGTCCGGGCGGCGGAGCCCGGCGACGTCGTGGTGATCGCCGGCAAGGGCCACGAGGCCGGTCAGGAGTTCGCCGACCGCACGATCCCGTTCGACGACCGCGTGGTGGCCCGCGAAGAGCTCGAGGCCCTCTGTGAGGGCGCCCGATGAGGCGTCGGCTGTCGGCGGTGGCTTCGGCCGTCGGCGGTCTGCTCGACGGTGACGACGCCGAGGTGATGGGGGCGGCTTCGGACGATCGCTCGATCTCGGACGGCGACCTCTTCGTGGCCATCCCCGGCGAGCGCGTGGATGGGCACGAGCACGTCGACGCGGCCATCCGGGCTGGCGCCGCCGGCGCGTTGGTGTCCTCCGACGCGTCCTTCGCCGGACCGGTGGTCCGGGTCACCGATACGCGCCAGGCCCTGCTGCGGCTGGCCGCCGAGGAGCGGTCCGACCTGGCCGCCGAGGTGGTGGGGATCACGGGATCGTCCGGGAAGACCTCGGTGAAGGATCTCGCCGCGGCCGTGCTGGCGACCCGCTTCCGGGTCCACGCCAGCCCGGCGTCGTTCAACACCGAGGTCGGTGTGCCGCTGACCCTCCTGAACGCGCCCGCCGACGCCGAGGTGGTGGTGTGCGAGATGGGCAGCCGAGGGCCCGGCCACATCGCCCGGCTGTGCGAGGTGGCCCGGCCGCGGATCGGCGTGGTGACGAACGTGGGGCCGGCGCACCTCGAGATGTTCGGCTCGGTCGAGGTGGTGGCCGACGCCAAGGCCGAGCTCGTGGAGGCCCTCCCCCGGGACGGCACCGCGGTGCTGAACGCCGACGACCCGCGGGTCACGACGTTCGACACCCGCACGCGGGCGCGGGTGCTTCGGTTCGGCACCGGGCCGGACGCGGATGTCCGCGGCCAGGACCTCCGCCTGGACGCCACGGGCCTGCCCTCGTTCACGCTTCGGGTGCCGGGTGGGAGCGAGCGGGTCGAGCTGGCCGTCCCCGGCGAGCACATGGCCTGGAACGCGCTGGCCGCCGCGGCCACGGGGGTGGCCCTGGGGCTCACTGGCGGGGAGTGCGCGGCCGGCCTGAAGGAGGCCCGGGTCTCGGCGTGGCGGATGGAGACCTTCCAAGGCGCTGGCGGCATCCGGGTCCTGAACGATTCCTACAACGCCAACCCGGCGTCGATGGCGGTGGCGCTCAAGGCGGCCCGGTGGATGGCGGGACCGAGCGCGTGCGTGGCGGTTCTGGGAGCGATGGCCGAGCTGGGCGTGGCCTCCGATGTGGAGCACGAGCGCGTCGGCGAGCTGGCCGCGCGTCTCGGCATCGATCGGGTGGTGGTCGTGGGCGAGGGGGCCCGGCTGATCGCGGCCGGGGCGGTGCGCGAGGGCGTGGAGCCGGATCGGGTGATCCGGACGAACACGCCGGAGGAGGCCGCCGACGCCGTCCGCCGGGTGGCCCGTCCCGGCGACCTCGTCCTGATCAAAGGCTCCCGGGCCGCCGGACTGGAGCGGGTGGCGGAGGCGCTCCGGTGACCAGCGTCCTCATCGCGGCGACCGTGGGGCTGTTCGGCACCCTGTTGTTCACGCCGGTAGCGATCCGCTTGTTCCGGGTGCTCGGGTGGGGCCAGCGCGTGCGCGAGGCCGGCCCGCACTTCCCGCAACACCAGGAGAAGACCGGGACGCCCACCATGGGCGGCCTGGTGATCATGGGCGCGCTCGGCTTCGCCTTCCTGCTGACGGCGTTGATCCGGGGGCGGGTCACCGCGACCGGCCTCTTGGTGCTTGGCGCCGGGGTGGCGCTCGCGGGGATCGGGTTCCTCGACGACTTCCTGAAGGTCCGGCGCCAGCGGTCGCTGGGGCTGGGGAAGGCGGCCAAGCTTGCCGGGCAGGCGGTCGTGGCGGTGCTGTTCGGATGGGGGCTGCTTCGCCTGACCGGGTCCACCACCGAGTTGTCGTTCATCCGCGACACGGGGGTCGATCTCGGTGCGCTCTTCTTCGTGTGGGTGTTCGTGATGCTGGCCGCGGCCTCGAACGGCGTCAACCTGACCGACGGGCTGGACGGGCTGGCCTCGGGATCGTCGGCCATGGTGTTCGCCGCGTACGTGATCGTGGCCTTCTGGCAGGTCCGGCACACGTGCTCGATCCTGCCGGTGGAGAGCTGTTACGACGTCGAACTCCAGTCCTCGCTGGACCTGGCGATCCTGTCCGCCGCTGCGCTGGGCGCCATCGCCGGCTTCCTGTGGTGGAACGCGGCGCCGGCGAAGATCTTTATGGGGGATACGGGGTCGCTGGCGCTGGGCGGCCTGATGGCCGCGCTGGCCATCGCCACGGAGACCCAGCTGCTCCTGGTCATCCTCGGCGGGATCTTCGTGTTGGAGACCGCCTCGGTGATCCTCCAGGTGATCTCGTTCCGCATCTTCGGACGGCGGCTGTTCCGGATGGCCCCGATCCACCACCACTTCGAGGTGCTCGGCTGGCCCGAGTTCACGGTGATCGTGCGGTTCTGGATCATCGCCGGGCTCGCGGTGATCTTCGGCCTGGGCATGTTCTACGCCGACTTCCTGACGAGGGGCGGGGTGACGTGAGCCTCGAGGTCCGCGGCGAACGAGTGGTCGTGATCGGCCTGGGCGCCAGCGGGCTGGCCGCCGCTCGGGTGCTCCTCGATCGAGGCGCTTCGGTCCGCGTGACCGAGTCCCGACCTCGGACGGAGATCGAGGCGGCGGCGGACGAAGCGGAGGCCGCCGGCGCCGAGGTCCTGGCCGGGGACCACGATCCCACCCACCTCGAGGGCGCCACCCTGGTGGTGACCAGCCCCGGTGTTCCCGAGCACGCCGAGGTGATCCGCCAGGCCCGGGCCCGGGGGCTCCGGGTATGGAGCGAGCTGGAGCTGGGAGCCCGGCTGGCCACGGTCCCGTACGTCGCAGTGACAGGGACGAACGGGAAGACCACGACCACCGAGATGGTGGCCGAGGCGATGCGCGGGGCCGGCCTCGACGCGGTGGCGTGCGGCAACATCGGCCATCCGTTCTCCCTCGCGGCCGCCGAAGGTCACCAGGCGCTGGCCGTCGAGGCGTCCTCGTTCCAGCTGCGGTTCCACGAATCGTTCCACCCGCGCGTGTCGGTGCTCCTGAACCTGGCCCCCGATCACCTCGACTGGCACGGGTCGCTGGCACGGTACCGGGAGTCGAAGCGGCGCATCTACGCGCTCCAGGGATCGGGCGACACGCACGTCGGGAACCTCGACGATCCCCACGCCGCCTCGGTCTCGCGGGAGGCGCCGTGCCCGGTGGCGTGGTTCCGCCTCGGCCGGCCGGCGGAGGGACAGGTCGGGTACGAGGACCGGGCGCTGGTGTCACGGCTGGGCGGTCGCCGTGTGCTGGGCACCCCGGCTGCCTCCGCAACGTCGCTCCGGGCCGATGTCGCCGCTGCGGCCGCGGCTGCGGTCGCGTTCGGGCTCGACGCCGAGCCGGTCGGTGCGGCGGTGACGTCGTTCGGACCACTGCCTCATCGGGGCGAGGTCGTGGCCGAGGTGAACGGCATCCGCTTCGTCGACGACTCCAAGGCCAGCAACCCGCATGCCGCCCTGGCCGCGATCGAGGGGTTCCGGGGCGCCGTGCTGGTGGCCGGCGGACGCAGCAAGGGAGTCGACCTGAGCCCGCTGGCTGCGGCGATCCCCGCGCTGGCCGGCGTGGTGGCGATCGGGGAGGCGGCCGACGAGCTCGTGACGGTGTTCGACGGCAGGGTGCCGGTCCGGACCGCGGGTTCCATGGAGGAGGCGGTGGCCGAGGCCATGGGGATGGCCCGCCCCGGCGCCTCGGTGGTGCTGGCCCCGGCCTGCGCGAGCTGGGACATGTTCCGTGACTACCGGGAGCGAGGGGAACGGTTCGCCGCGGCGGCCCGGGCGCTGGCGGAACGCGCGGAGGCCCGTCGTGCCTAGCGCCACCCGGATCCGTCAGGCCGGTCCCCGGCCTTCGCACCTCCGGCTGATCCCCACGACCGAGCGGCCCCGGGCGCCCTCGAAGGGGGCGACCACCGACCGAACCGTGGCCACGCTCCTATTGGCCACGGCCTCGCTGATCGTCCTGGGGCTGGTCATGGTGCTGTCTGCCTCGTCGGTTCGGGCGTACGAGGACTACGGCTCGAGCTTCCTGTTCTTCGTTCGACAGCTCGCGTACGCGGTGGTCGGATCCGCCGCGTTCCTGCTCACCGCCAGGATGCGGTACACGGCGTGGCGGCGGCTGTGCGTTCCCCTGCTCCTGCTCAGCGTGGCCCTGCTGGTCATCGTGCTGGTCCCCGGGGTGGGCACGGTGGCGGGCGGTTCCGCCCGGTGGATCCAGCTGGGCCCGGTGACGATCCAGCCCTCGGAGCCGGCCAAGATCGCCGTGATCGCATTCGCCGCGGCGCTCCTCTCACGCCGCTGGCCCCGCATCCGTGATCTCCGGGAGCTGACGCTCCCGCTGGCCCCGGTGGTCGGGGTCGTGGCCGGGTTGATCCTCCTCCAGCCGGACATGGGCACCGCGGTGATCGTGGTGGCCTCGGTATTCGTCGTGCTGTTCGCGGCGGGGGCCAGGGCGACGCACCTGTTCTTCGGCGGAGCCGGCCTCCTCAGCCTCGGGCTCGGCCTCATGTACGTCGAGGGGTACCGATGGGCGCGCGTGGTGTCGTTCGTCAACCCGTGGAGTGACCCGCAGGGGAGCGGCTACCAGACGATCCAGTCGATGATTGCCCTGGCATCGGGGGGTCCGCTCGGCGTCGGCCTGGGAGCCAGCCGGCAGAAGTGGTCGTACGTGCCGAACGCCCACACCGACTTCATCTTCTCGATCATCGGCGAGGAGCTCGGACTGATCGGCGGGCTCGCGGTCCTGGCCCTGTTCGCGGCCCTGCTGTTCGCCGGGATCCGGATCGCCCTGCGCGCGCCCGACGCCTTCGGCCGGTTCCTGGCCGTGGGGATCACCGGGTGGTTCGGGGTCCAGGCCGTGATCAACCTCGGCGCGGTCACCGGGCTCCTGCCGATCACCGGGGTGCCGCTGCCGTTCGTCTCCTTCGGCGGTTCGTCGCTCGTCGTCTCGATGGCCGCAGTGGGGATCCTGGTCTCGGTCGCCCGCGGGGCCCGCCGCGCTCGCCGGGGCTGACCGTGCGGGTGGTGATCGGCACCGGCGGGACCGCCGGGCACGTCTTCCCCGCGGTGGCCACGGCGCTCCGCCTCCGCGACCGGATCGGGGCCGAGGTGGTGTTCCTGGGCCGGGCCGAGGGACAGGAGGCCGAGCTCGTCCCCGCGGCGGGTTTCCCTTTGGAGACCGTGGCGGCGGTTCCGTTCCGAAGGGCGCTCTCGACGGCGCTCCTCCGAGCGCCG
>DASQWG010000250.1:0-5393 GCA_035640375.1 Actinomycetota bacterium | reverse complement strand
ATCGGGGCCAGCACCAGGTCCGGGGGTTCGATCGGCACCTCAGTCACCTCCAGCTGCCCGGACCACCTCGGCGGACTGGGGCTCCACCGCGATCAGCCGGACGTGCCGGTCGGCGGCGGGCTCGATCCGATCCAGCAGCGGTCGAGGGAACACCCCGATGGCCACGATGGCCACGATGATCGGGACCATGAACGCGTACTCCCGGCCAGCCAGGTCCGGCGTCGCCTCGAGGTCGGGGGGCAGGTCGCCGTGCATCGAACGCTGGTACGCCCACAGGAGGTAGATGGCCGAGAGGATCACGCCGGTCGCCCCGATCACAGCGGGGAGGCGGCTCGCGTCGAACGTCCCCACCAGGATCAGGAACTCACCCACGAACCCGTTCAGCCCCGGCAGCCCCAGGGAGGACAGGGCCACCAGCAGGAACACGCCGGCGAGCACCGGCGTGCGCCGGGCCAGGCCGCCGAGCCGGCCGATCTCGCGGGTGTGCGTTCGGTCGTACAGCATCCCCACGACCAGGAACAGGGCCCCGGTGGAGAGGCCGTGGTTGACCATCTGGATGACGCCGCCGGACATGCCCTGAAGGGTCCCGGCGAAGATCCCCAGGACCACGAACCCGAGGTGGGACACGCTCGAGTACGCCACCAGGCGCTTGATGTCCGTCTGCATTAAAGCCACCACTGCTCCGTAGACGATGCCGATGACCGCCAGGGTGATCACCAGGCTCCGGAAGTCCTCGGAGGTCTCCGGGAACAGCGTCAGGTTGAACCGGATCAGCCCGTAGGCTCCGATCTTCAGGAGGACCCCGGCCAGGATCACCGACCCGGCCGTGGGGGCCTCGGTGTGGGCGTCCGGCAGCCAGGTGTGGAGCGGGAACAGCGGAACCTTCACCGCGAAGGCGACGAAGAACGCCAGGAACAGCCACCGAGCCGTGGCGGCCGGGACCTCCATCCCCACGAGGTCGCGCAGGTCGAACGTGATGCCGCCGAGGACCGACTCCGCCCGGAACGCCAGGAACAGGATGGCCACCAGGAGGAGCGCCGACCCGGCCATCGTGAAGAGGAAGAACTTGACGGCCGCATACACGCGACGGCCGCTCCCCCAGATCCCGATCACCAGGTACATGGGAAAGAGGAGGCCCTCGAAGAACACGAAGAACAGCAGCAGGTCGAGGGCCACGAACGCGCCGAGCATGGCGGTCTCCAGCGCCAGCAGCGAGGCCATGAGGTACGGCACCTGCCGCTCGATCCGCCAGGAGGCCAGGATCGCCAGCGGCATCAGGAACGTCGTCAGGAGGACCATGAACAGGCTGATCCCGTCGACCCCGAGGACGTACCGGATGTTCAGGGGTCCCACCCAGCCGGCCTCCTCCACCAGCTGGAACCCCGGCTCCGCTCGGAACTCCGTGAGCATCCCCAGCGATACCACGAAGGTGGCGGCCGAGACGATGAACGCCAGCCACCGCCACGGATCTTCGGCGCCGAAGCCGCCGGCCTCGGGACGGCGCCTCGGGAGCGGCGCCGCGGCCAGGAGCACCACCGCACCGGCCAGCGGCAGGAACACCGTCACGGTGAGCCACGGGAAGCCGGTCACGTCCGCACCACCAGGACGAGCAGGAGGGCGGCGGCCCCCAGCAGGAACGCCAGCGCGTAGGTGCGAACCAGACCGGTCTGGAGCCGCCGGCCCACCCCGGCAAGCCGGACGAAGACCCGACCGATCCCGTTGACCGCCCCGTCGACGACCCGCGTGTCCAGGAAGGACGCGGAGAACGAGGCGGCCGCCTTGCCCGGCGTGACCAGCAGAGCGCCGTAAGCGTCGTCCACGTAGAAGCCTCGATTCAGGGTTCGGCGGACGCCGTCGAATCGGGCGCGGAGGGCCTGCCAGTCGATGCGGCCGGAGCCGTACACCGCCCAGGCCAGCACGATCCCGGCGACCGCCACCGCCGAGGCGAGCACCGACAGGCCGGCTTCCGAAAGACCACCGGTGGCAGCGTGGGCCTCGGCCTCGCCCACCACCGGCGTCAGGAACCCCTGAACCCGTCCGGTCTGGGCCGAGACGCCGAGCAGACCGCCGAGGACGGCCCCCACGCTGAGCAGCGCCATCGGCCCGGTCATCAGCGGCGGGGACTCGTGCGGATGCAGCTCGGTCCTGGGCTCGCCTTCGAACGTCAGGAGGTAGGCCCGGGTGATGTAGATCGCCGTGATGAAGGCGGCCACGAGCCCCGTGATCCACAGGCCCGTCCGCCCGGCCTCGTATGCGGCCGCCAGGATCTGGTCCTTGCTGAAGAACCCCACCAGGAGCGGGATGCCGGCCAGGGCCAGGCCGCCCACCGCGAACGAGGCGGCCGTGAACGGCATCCGCCGCCGCAGCCCGCCCAGCCGGGTCACGTCGATCACTCCGTCGGTGGCGTGCATCACGCTCCCGGCGGACAGGAACAGGAGGGCCTTGAAGAACGCGTGGGCCACGAGGTGGAAGATGGCCACGGCGTAGGCGCCGACGCCCGCGGCCAGGAACATGTACCCCAGCTGGCTGATCGTGGAGTACGCCAGCACGCGTTTCAGGTCGTCCTGGCCGATCGCCGACAGGCCCGCGTAGACGGCCGTGACGATCCCGACCAGGGCCACGATGCCGAGAGCGACCTCCGAGGCCTCGAAGATCGCGTGCGCCCGGACCACCAGGTACACGCCCGCCGTGACCATGGTGGCCGCGTGGATCAGCGCCGAGACCGGGGTGGGGCCCTCCATGGCGTCGGGCAGCCACACGTGGAGAGGGACCTGGGCCGACTTCCCGACCGCACCGGCGAACAGCAGGAGCGCGATCGCCGTGGCCGTGCCCGAGGCCAGCCCGCCGGCCGCGCCGAACACCTCGTCGAACCGGACGGAGCCGGTCGTCGAGAACGCCAGGAAGATCCCGATGAGCATGGCGGTGTCGCCGATCCGGGTGACGATGAAGGCCTTCTTCCCGGCATCGGCGGCGGCCCGCCGCTCGAACCAGAACGCGATCAGGAGGTACGAGCACAGGCCCACGCCCTCCCAGCCCACGTACAGCAGGACGAGGTTGTTCGCCAGCACCAGCGTGAGCATCGCGGCCACGAACAGGTTCAGGTAGGCGAAGTACCGGGAGTACCGGGGATCACCGTGCATGTAGTCGATCGAGTACACGTGGATCAGGAAGCCGACCCCCGTCACCGTCAGCGCCATGACCATCGACAGCGGATCGACCCGCAGCTCGACCGGCGCCACGAACGAGCCGACCGAGATCCAGTCGAAGACGTGCACGGTGAGCGTCCGCTCCTCCGTCCCGACCCCGAGCAGGTCGACCAGGACCACCACCGAGACCACGAACGACGCCCCGACCAGGAGCGACGCGAGGCCACCAGCCAGACGTCGTAAGGGTTTTCCGGCGACCAACAGCACGACGGCGCCGGCCAGCGGAAGCGCCGGGACGATCCAGATGAGATCCGTCATGCCGCGATCTCTGGTGCGCGGCGCGGCGCCGCGTAGGCCGGGGGGGAGCCGCCCCGAGCGTGTCTGCGAGGGGCGGAGGGGACCCGGCCGTCAACAGGCGCCGCGCGACGAGCCGTCATCTCGGAAGTCACCATCGAAGCAGGTTGACGTCGTCCACGTTCGCCGACACACGGCGCCTGAAGATGGCGACGATGATCGCGAGGCCGACCACGACCTCCGCAGCTGCCACTACCATTGAGAAAAAGGCGAGGACCTGGCCGTTGACCTCGCCGAGCTGCCGGGAGAACGCGATCAGCGTGAGGTTGACCGCGTTGAGCTGGAGCTCGATCGACATGAAGATCACCAGCGCGTTCCGGCGGACCAGTACGCCGACCGTTCCGATCGTGAACAGCAGAGCCGACAGGACCAGGAAGAACGCGATCGGGGTCCTCACGGGACCCGCTCCGGCTCCCGCTCTGTGGGGGCCTCCTCGGCCTCGTCCGGCAGGCCCCGGGACTTCCGCCGAGCCAGCACCATGGCCGCCACGGCCGCGATGATCAGCAGGATCGAGGTCAGCTCGAACGGGAAGACGTAGTCGGTGAACAGGACCCGGGCAACCGCCTCGATGTTGTCGCCGCCGGGCGCCGGCCCCGGGGCCCGGGCCAGACCGACACCCAGCCCGACGGCCAGCACCACCCCGGCGGCCAGCAGCAGCCCGAGCCCGATGGCCAGCGCCCGCTGGCCTCGGATGGGCTCCACGAGGGCCTCCCGGCGGTCGACCCCCAGGAACATGATCACGAACAGGAACAGCACGATGATGGCGCCGGCGTACACGATCACCTGCACGGCGGCCAGGAAGTGTGCGTCGAGCAGGACGAAGAACACCGCCAGCGTGAACTGGTTCAGGACCAGGAACAGCGCCGCGTACACCGCGTTGCGCTGGAGCAGCATCAGCACGGCCGCCCCGACGCTGACCGGCGCCACGATCCAGAACACGACCAGGTCCATCAGCGGCCCTGCTCCGTGCCCGGCGCCGTCCCCAGCGGGAGTGGGGACTCCAGGAGCTGGTCCTTCTCCAGGATGGCGTCCTCGCGCGTTTCCCAGGAGAGCTCGAAGTTCGACGTCAGCGTGAGCGCCCGCGTGGGACACGCCTCCACGCACAGGCCGCACATGATGCACCGGAGGTAGTTGATCTGATAGACCTCGGCGTACCGTTCGCCGGCAGACACGGGAGCCTCGGGGTCGTTGTCCTCGCCCTCCACGTAGATCGCGTCGGCAGGGCAGGCCCACGCGCACAGCTCGCAGCCGATGCACTTCTCCAGCCCGTTGTCATGGCGGTTCAGCAGGTGACGGCCGGTGTGCGACCGGGGAGGCAGCGGCTTGATGTCCTTCGGGTAGTCGTACGTCACCGGCCGCCGGAACATGCTCCGGAAGGTCACCCACAGGCCCTTGAACAGGTCGAGGATCACCGGCGCGCCTCCGCGCCCCGCGCCTTCTTCGGCGTGAACAACGGAGCGACGAGCGACAGCAGCAGCATGGCCCCGGCGCCGATGGCCACCCACCGGAACAGCGCGTCCCGACCGACCTCGTCCGGCAGCACCACGATCGCCCCGGTGAGGAGCACCCACACCAGGCCGAACGGGATCAGCACCTTCCAACCGAAGGACATCAACCGGTCGTACCGGAACCGCGGGAGCGTGGCCCGGACCCACACGAACACGAAGATCAGCGCCACCACCTTGAGCACGAACCACAGGAGCGGCCACAGCCACGGAAGCACGTCGAACACCGGGCCGCGCCAGCCGCCCAGGAACAGGGTCACCGCCACCGCGGCCACGGTGATCGTGTGGATGTACTCGGCTAGGTAGAACATGGCGAACCGGATCCCCGAGTACTCGGTGAAGTAGCCGGCCACGAGCTCGGTCTCGGCCTCGGGCAGGTCGAACGGCG
>DASQWG010000249.1:0-2425 GCA_035640375.1 Actinomycetota bacterium | reverse complement strand
CACTCGGCCCTGCCGAGCCGCTCCGCCCGCTCCCGGGCCCCCAGCGCCTCGACGAATTCGTCCAGCTCGCCCTCTCGAAGGATCCCGTCGAGCCGGTACGAGGTGAGCCCGATCCGATGATCGGTCACGCGGCTCTGCGGGAAGTTGTACGTGCGGATCTTC
Organism: Actinomycetota bacterium; assembly: GCA_035640375.1. Taxonomy (GTDB): domain Bacteria; phylum Actinomycetota; class UBA4738; order UBA4738; family CALAEC01; genus CALAEC01. The sequence goes on along the minus strand of DASQWG010000249.1, from coordinate 2,263 downwards.
TCCGACCGCTCCCCCGTCCCCACCTGGGCGCGACGGGCGTCCGCCTCCTCGCGCTGTTGCCGCTCCTGCTCGAGCTTGAGGAGGCGGGCCCGGAGGTACCGCATCGCCTTCTCCCGGTTCTGGAGCTGCGAGCGCTCCTCCTGGACGCTGATGACGATGCCGGTCGGCTTGTGGGTGAGCCGGACCGCGGAGTCCGTGGTGTTCACCGACTGGCCGCCGGGCCCGGAGGACCGGAACACGTCGGTCTGCACGTCCTCGGGACGGACCTGGACCTCGACCTCTTCGGCTTCCGGCAGGACGGCAACCGTGGCCGTCGAGGTGTGGATCCGGCCCCCGGACTCGGTCTCGGGGATCCGCTGGACCCGGTGGACGCCGGACTCGTGCTTCAGCCGCGAGTACGCTCCCTCCCCGCGGAGCTCCAGCACGACCTCCTTGAATCCGCCCAGGTCCGAGGGGCTCGACGAGAGCACCTCGGTCTTCCACCCCTGGCGCTCCGCGTACCGCCGGTACATCCCGAGGAGGTCGGCGGCGAACAGCGCGGCCTCCTGGCCGCCGGCCCCGGCTCGAATCTCCACCAGGACGTTCTTCTGGTCGTTGGGATCCTTGGGGAGGAGGAGGACCTCCAGGCGCTCCTCGAGCTTGCGGGCCTGCTCCTCGGCCTGGGCAGCCTCCTGCCGGTAGAACTCCCGGCTCTCCGGGTCCTCCTCGGCCCGGGCCAGCGCCCGGGCGTCCTCGGCCTCGGCCAGCGCCTTGCGGTGTTCTCGGGCCACCGACACGATCTCCTCGAGCTCCCGGTGCTTCCGTCCGAGGTCGCGCAGGCGTGACGGATCGGAGGCGACGTCGGGGCTGGAGAGCTCCCGGGTCAGCTCCTCATAGGTCCGTTCGATCTCGTCGAGCCGCTCGCGCATGGCGTTTCCATTATCCGCGGTCGAGGTCCGCCGGAAGCAGGACGAAGTGGTCGCCGTGGAGAGGTCGGGTGGTCCTGAGATCGCGCTCATCAAAGGACAGGAGCCGGGTCGTCCGGTACCTGGCGGCGAGCACGATCATCGAGAGATCGGCCAGACCCAAGCCCGGTCGGTCCTGGTCGATCTCGACCACCAGCTGGTGTTCGTCGTCGGTGGCCCCTCGATCTCGTATGTCCCGGACGCCAGGTCCTGGAGGAAGAGTCGCTCCGCCTGCGGTCCCAGGCGACGGCCGATCAGGTGGTCCGCCTCCGCCGCCACGTACGGTGACAGCACGACCGGCCCTCGTTCTCCCTCGATCAGGCCGCGCAGCACGTCCCTTCGCGAATACGTGCGGTCGGCCATCGCGAACAGCGGGCCGGCATCGAGGATCAGCGCCACTGCCCGAGGTCGTCCTCGCCGAACCCCTCGAGCAGGGCTTCCTCAGACAGGTGCTCGATGGCGTCCCCGGGACCGTCTGCCACCGCGTAGCAGAGGATCTTCCGGCGTCGCTCGGGCTCGGGATACCGCTCGATGGCCTCTCGCAGGATCTCGGCCTCCGGACGCCCCTCGGCAGCGGCCAGTCGCTTCAGGCGGGCGGCCTGCTCCTCGGTCAGATAGACGCTGGTCTTGCGCACACCTTATAGGGTACCCTATCTAGTACCCTACATCATCGGGCTCCGGGACTGGAGGCGCCGGAGACTCGGCCGGCGCGCCCTCCGCTTCGGCGCCTTCCATTCGGCGGACCTCCCGGAAGGCCGCGATGGCCACCTCGATCTGATCAGTCGCCGGCGGCTTCGTGGTGATCTTCTGGAGCCACAGGCCCGGGGTCATCAGGGCCCGCATGATGGGCGAGCCCTGGAACCTGGCGCCCAGCCGCAACGCCTCGAAGGCCAACCCGGCGATGATCGGCAGGGCCAAGATTCGAGAGCCGATCCGCCAGGGAAGGCCGGGCGTGCCGAAGAACGCGAACACCAAGATCGTGAGGATCATCACGATCAACAGGAAGTTGGTGCCGCAACGGACGTGGAGCGTCGAGTAGCGGTCCACGGATCCGGGATCCAGGGACGCGTCGTCCTCGTACGCGGCGATCGTCTTGTGCTCGGCACCGTGGTACTCGAACACGCGGCGGATCTCCTTCATCCGCCCGATCAGCCCGAGATAGCCGAGGAAGAGCAGGACCCGGAAGATCCCCTCGGCCACATTCAGGAGCACCCCCGACCCGACCTGGTCGCGGGCGAAGTTCGACGCCACGGCGGGGAACACGATGAACACGCCGATGAACACGATCAGGGCGATGACCATCGAGAACGCCATCTGAC
>DASQWG010000248.1:0-2581 GCA_035640375.1 Actinomycetota bacterium | reverse complement strand
GGTGTCCGACCTCTACAGCCCCGTCACGGGGAAGGTGATCGGGAGGAACGCCACGCTGGCCGAGACCCCCGAGCTGGTGAACCGTGATCCCTACGGTGAGGGATGGATGATCACGATCGAGCCTTCCGAGGGCGGTCAGCTCAAAGGTCTGCTGGACGCCGAGGCCTACCGCCGCATGGTCGAGGAGGCCGATGAGGGCGGACCTACCGATTGACCGGTCTCGACCTTCCGTATAGAGTGGAGGTTCAGCCTTGAGGTCACCCGACCTCGAGGGGAGGTCAAGGTGTATTGCACTCGATGCGGGCACCGCAATCCGGCCGAATCCAGGTTCTGTGCCAAGTGTGGGCATCCGCTGCAGGATGACACCACGGTCGGGCTGACCCCGACCGAGATCGAGGACGAGACCGGCGAGGAGATCCACCTGCCGCTGGAGGACCTGCGCGAGGGGCAGGCCCTCCTGGTGGTGAAACGGGGCCCGAACGCCGGCTCGCAGTTCCTGATCGAGAAGGACGTCACCACCGCCGGGCGTCACCCGGAATCCGACATCTTCCTCGACGACATCACGGTCTCGCGCCGGCACGCCGAGGTCCGGCGGAAGGATGGCAGCTTCTTCGTCCATGACATGGGCAGCCTGAACGGGACGTACGTCAACCGGGAGCGGGTCGAGAACACCCAACTCGCCAACGGGGACGAGCTCCAGATCGGAAAGTTCAAGCTGGTGTTCTTCGCCGGCCAGGGGGACTGATGGCCCAGCCGTCCCGGGACTACCTGTCGATCGGGGAGGTGCTGGTCACCCTGAAGCCTGAGTTCCCGGACGTCACGATCTCCAAGATCCGCTTCCTGGAGAGCGAGGGGCTGATCACGCCGGAGCGCACCGCGTCCGGGTACCGGAAGTTCTTCGAGGGCGACGTCGATCGCCTTCGCACCATCCTGAAGCTCCAGCGGGACGAGTATCTCCCGCTGCGGGTGATCCGCGAGCGGCTGGACGGCGACGGGGACCTCTCGGCCGGCCGTCCCGATCGGCCTGCGGTCGAGCCCGAGGACGACCTCGCGGAGCCGGCCACGGTGCTGGAGATGACCGCCGACGAGGTGGCCGCGGCCACCGGCGTCGACGTCAGCGTGGTGGAGGCCCTGGCTTCGTTCGGCATCCTTCGTCCTCACCACGGCCAGTCCGGCATGGTGTACGGCGGTGACGACGTGGTCGTGCTGCGTATCGTCAAGGACTTCTTCAAGTTCGGCGTGGAGCCGCGTCACCTGACGATGTACCGGCACTTCGCCGACCGGGAGTCCACGTTCTTCGAGCAGATCGTGGTGCCGATCCTGCGCCAGCGGAACCCGGAGGCCCGCCGGCTGGCCCGCGAGTCCCTGACCGAGCTGGCTGGCATCTCTCGCCGGCTCAAGCACGCCCTGCTCCGGGCCAACCTGCGCCGGCACCTGTCCGCCTGACCCGCCCGTATCCTGAGCGAACGATGATCCGCCTCGTCCTGGCCGCGACGTTCGTCACCTTCGTGGCGCCGCCGGCAGACGCCCAGCAGGTCCCGCCCCCCACGCCCGTCCCGCCGGCTGGGTCGCCCTCCCCGTACCCGACCGCCCTCGACACGCCGCCGCCGTCGGCCACGCGGCCGCGGGTGGCCGCCGCCTCGGCACTCCTGGCCGACCTCGACTCGGGTCGGGTCCTGTGGCAGCGGAACCCCGACGAGCGCCGGCCGATCGCCAGCGTGACCAAGATCATGACGGGGCTGCTGGTGGTCGAAGCGACCGACCCCGACGAAGTCGTGACGGCCAGCCGGAACGCGGCCACCCAGACGGGAGCGCTCCTGGGGCTCGGGGTGGAGGAGACCCAGCCGGTCCGCCAACTCCTGATGGCGTTGATGCTCCAGTCGGCGAACGACGCGGCGGTCGCGCTGGCCGAACACGTGGGCGGAACCGTGGACGGATTCGTCGACGGCATGAACCGGCGGGCTCGGCGCCTGGGGGCCCGCGACACCCGATTCGCCAGCCCGAACGGGCTCGACGACAGCGGGTACTCGACGGCTCGCGACATCGCGGCGATCACCGTGGAGGCGTTCCGCGACCAGACCTTCCGTGAGGTGGTCGGTACGAAGTTCCACCGAGTTCCCGCGCCGCAGGAAGAGCCCCGCCGCATCCAGAACCGCAACGCGCTGCTGTGGCTGTATCCCGGAGCCATCGGCGTGAAGACCGGCTACACCGCGGCCGCCGGGTTCTGCCTGGTGGCGGCGGCGGAGCAGGACGGGCTGCGGCTGGTGGCGGTGGTGCTGGGCGCCCCATCGGCGCCGTGGTCCGACGCCGCCGAGATGTTGAACCACGGCTTCGAGGCCTGGGAGCGACGCACGGTGGTCCATGCCGCCACGGAGCTGGAGCCGCTTCGGCTCGAGGACCGCGACGTCACGGTCCGCGCGGACGGTGAGCTCTCCCTCCTCCTCCGCCGGGGGCAGGCGGTGGACGTGGAGGTCCGTCCGGACCCGGCCCTGGCCTTGCCCGTGGCGGAAGGCGAGCGGGTAGGTGAGGTCGTCGCCATGCATGACGGGGAGGTCCTCGGGCGGGTCCCGGCGGTGTCCGC
>DASQWG010000247.1:0-3565 GCA_035640375.1 Actinomycetota bacterium | reverse complement strand
ACATCAACTCGGGATTGGCCAAGGTCGAGGCGATCAAGGGCGGCTACGACGATGCGCTGATGCTCAGCCCCGAAGGGACCCTGGCCGAGGGCTCGGGCGAGAACCTGTTCATCATCCGGGGGAACACCCTGATCACGCCGCCGGAGTCGGCCGGGATCCTCATGGGGGTGACCCGCAACTCAGTGTTCCAGATCGCACGCGACCTCGGGTATGAGGTGCTCGAGCGCAAGTTCGTCCGGTCCGACATCTACACCGCCGACGAGGCCTTCCTGACCGGCACCGCCGCAGAGGTCACCCCGATCCGCGAGGTCGACGACCGGCCCATCGGTTCCGGCACCCGCGGCCCGGTGACGAAGGAGATCCAGCAGACGTACTTCTCCGCCGTCAAGGGCGGCTTGGAGCAGTACGCCCACTGGGTCGAGCTGGCCGACTGACGGCGTGAGGCTGGTCCGCTACCGGTTCGGCGACGAGATCGCCACCGGGGTGCTCGAGGGCGGTGTCATCCGCGGCCTGCGGGGAACCTTCTTCGAAGACCCCGTCCCGTCGGGGTCCGAGGTCGCGCTCGAGCACGTCCGCCTGCTGGCACCGGTGATCCCCTCGAAGGTCGTGGCCATCGCCAGGAACTATCCGGAGCACGCGGCGGAGATGGGGAACGTGGTTCCGGAGGTGCCGATGCTGTTCTTCAAGCCGGCCACCTCGGTGATCGGGCCGGGCGACCCGATCCCGATCCCGGAGGGCCCCTCACGGGTCGATCCCGAGGCCGAGCTGGCGGTGGTCATCGGCCGACTGTGCCGGCGAGTGTCCGAGGAGGACGCCCTGAAGTACGTCCTCGGCTACACGTGCGCCAACGACGTCACGGCCCGCGACTGGCAGCGGAGCGACGGCCAGTGGGGAAGGGCCAAGGGCTCCGACGGGTTCTGCCCGCTGGGGCCTTGGATCGAGACCGAGCTGGACCCCTCGGACCTCGAGGTGAGCTCCCGGGTCAACGGCGATCCGCGGCAATCCGGCCGGACCTCATCGCTGGTGTTCCCGCCGGCACGGCTGATCGCGCACATCGCCGCCTCGATCACGTTGCTCCCGGGGGACGTGGTGCTCACCGGGACGCCGCCCGGTGTCGGCCCGATGCGCCCCGGCGACCGCGTCGAGATCGAGATCGAGGGGATCGGCGTGCTCGCCAACACGGTGGCGTCGGCGCGTGGCTGAGACCGTCAGGGTCCGGTTCGCCCCGGCCCCGACCGGCTACCTCCACGTCGGCGGGGCCCGCACCGCGCTGTACAACTGGCTGTTCGCCCGGCATCACGGCGGCACGTTCGTCCTGCGGGTCGAGGACACCGACCAGAGCCGGTCAACCGACGAGTCGGTCGCGGCGCTCCAGGACTCACTGCGGTGGCTCGGCATCGACTGGGACGAGGGGCCCGAGGTGGGTGGCCCGTTCGGGCCGTACCGGCAGACCGAGCGGCTGGAGAACTACCGCGAGGCCACGGACCGCCTGCTGGCCGAGAGGAAGGCCTACCGATGCTGGTGCACGCCCGAGGAGCTCGAGGAGCGACGGAAGGCGGTCCTGGCCCGGGGTCGACCGTGGCGGTACGACCGTCGGTGTCTGGAACGGCCCGAGGAGGAGATCAGTGCGCTGGAGGCCGAAGGGCGACCTTCGGCGGTGCGGTTCCGCCAGCCCGGCCATGACGTCGTGGTCGACGACGTCATCCGGGGTGACGCCACGTTCCACGCCGCCGACCTCGACGACTTCGTGATCATGCGGAGCACCGGGTTCCCCACGTACCTCCTCGCGGCCGCGGTCGACGACTGGAAGATGGAGATGACCCACGTGATCCGCGGTGAGGACCTCCACTCTTCGACGCCGAGGCAGGTCCTCTTGCTTCAGGCGCTGGAGGTGGAGCGAATCCCCGCCTACGCGCACCTGCCCCTGATCGTTGGCCCCGATCGCCAACCGCTGTCGAAGCGGCACGGCTCCGTGGCCGTGGAGTGGTTCCGCGACGAGGGGTACCTCCCCGAGGCGCTGGTGAACTACCTGGCGCTGCTGGGCTGGTCGTACGACGACCACACCGAGCTGTTCTCACACGACGACCTGGTCCAACACTTCGACCTGAAGCGGGTGAGCCGCAACCCGGCGAGGTTCGACCAGGAGAAGCTCGACTGGATGAACGGGCATTACATCCGGGAGGCCGACGCGGATCGAGTGGCGGAGCTCCTGACGGCCCGGCTGACCGAGCTCGACGTCGATGCCGACCCTGAGGTCGTACGCGAGGCCACGCCGCTGGTGCAGGAGCGAAGCCGGACCATCAACGAGGCCGCCGACATGCTTCGGTTCCTGTTCGAGGACTTCGAGCCGAACGAGAAGGCTCGCAAGCTCATAGCGGGCCAGGAGGAGTACCTGGCCGCCGCGGCCGATCGGTTGGCGGCCCTCCAGGATTGGTCGGTGGACGCCATCCACCAGGCGCTCGAGGGGCTGGCCGAGGAGCGAGGGCTGTCGAAGACCAAGGCGTTCCAGCCGATCCGGGCGGCGGCGACCTTCTCGAACGTATCGCCGCCGCTCTTCGAGTCGCTGGCGCTGCTCGGCCGCGACCGCTCGCTGGCCCGGATCCGGTCAGCCAGGTCGTAGCCCGGCTCGTCGGGGGGGCTACGAACGTCGTGGGAGAGCCAGGAGGGAGGCCGTGATGACGAAGGAGACGGTTGCCGTGGTGCGCGCGGAGGATCGCTCGGCCGAGGCCTCACCGACTCCCGGGATGCGCCGGGTGCAGGCGTTCCAAGATGAGCGATCCTGGGTCGGCCTGGCGACGACGGAGCCGGGGCAGGTGTCCGGTTGGCACCACCACGGCGACTTCGACACGTTCTTCTACTGCATCTCGGGACGGGTGCGGGTCGAGCACGGACCCCGCGGCACCGAGGCGGTCGAGGCCGGGCCTGGCGAATTCGGCCGGATCCCTCGCGGGGTCGTCCACCGCGAGTCGAACCCGGCCCACGAAGAGACGGTGGCCGTGGTCTTCCGGATCGGGACCGGTGTGCCCGTCGTCAACGTCGAGGGCCCTGAGGCCTGAGGGCGGCGGGCGCAGCGGGTCAGGTCCGGCGGGTGACGAAACCGCTGATCACGCCGGCCAGGAACAGGATCCCGGCGATGATCAAGAGCCAGAACAGGCCCTCAACCAGCAGCCCGATGCCGCCGGCGATCAGGGCCAGGATGATGAGGATCACCACCAGTGCCATTCCCACCTCCTCCGACGTGATACCCGGCCGGGCCCGCGCCAACCGTCAGCCCGAGCGGCGCTTCCGCTTCCGCGTGGCCTCGACGCTTTCCTTCAGCGCCGCCATGAGCTCGGTGACGGCCGGCGGCCGGCCGGCCGCCTCGCGCTCCGGGGCGCGAGCGGTGGGAGTCTTCTCGGCGAGCAAGCGGAGGAGCTCCTCTCGGTACTCGTCGGCGTAGGCCGCGGGATCCCATTCGGCGGTCAGCTCCTCGATGAGCCGAACCGCAAGGTCGAGCTCGCGTTGGTCGATTTCGACGTCCTCCAGGCCCGGCGCCAGCACCGAGGGATCGCGGACCTCGTCACCG
>DASQWG010000246.1:0-2593 GCA_035640375.1 Actinomycetota bacterium | reverse complement strand
CTGGTGTACGACGTCCGACTCGAGGACGGCACCGTCCACATCGACTACACGCTCACCACGATGGGCTGCCCGATCGGGCCGCTGATCGAGGAGCAGATCCGGCAGATGTTGGAGCCGGTCGAAGGGGTCGACCAGGTCGAGGCGGAGATGACGCTCTCGCCGCCATGGACGCCAGACAAGATGTCCGAGGAGGCCAAGGCCGCCCTCGGATTCTTCTGAAGGCTGACGGGTCCCGCCGAGGAGGCACATCGATGAGCGAATACGCGAACCCCGGCGCCCTGGTAGAGACCGACTGGTTGGCCGAGCACCTCGACGACCCGGCCATCCGCATCGTGGAGGTCGACGAGGATCTCACGGCTTACCAAAAGGGACACATCCCCGGCGCCGTGCAGTGGAGCTGGTTCGGCGACCTTCACGACCCGGTCCGTCGCGACTTCATCGACCAGGCGCGCCTTTCTGAGCTCCTGAGCCGGTCCGGCGTATCGAGGGACAGCACCGTGATCCTGTACGGCGGCAACAACAACTGGTTCGCCGCCTACGCGTACTGGCTGCTGAAGTACCTCGGCTTCGATCGGGTGAAGATCCTCAACGGCGGCCGTCAGAAGTGGGAGCTCGAGTCCCGGGAGCTGTCGACCGAGGAGCCCTCGCCTCCGAAGACCGCCGTCCGGCTCGAGGCGCCCGTGCGGAAGGAGCTTCGGGCCCTCCGGGACGAGGTCCTTACCAGCCTGCGCCAGGCAGCGTTCGTGGACGTGCGCGCGCCGGACGAGTATCGAGGGGAGAAGCTCGCGCCCGATCACCTGCCCCAGGAGCAGGCCCAGGTCCCGGGACACATCCCGGGAGCGGTCAACATCACGTGGTCGAAGGCGGCAAGGGAGGATGGGACCTTCCGGTCCGCCGAGGAACTCCGGGAGGTGTACCGGGACCTCGATCCGAGCCGGAAGGTGATCTCGTACTGCAGGATCGGGGAGCGGTCCAGCCACACCTGGTTCGTGCTGAGTGAGCTGCTCGGGTACCCCAACGCCAAGAACTACGACGGGTCCTGGACAGAGTACGGCTCGCTGGTGGGCGCGCCGGTGGAGCGGTGATCGGGGCGTGAGCCCCAAGGACCTGGCCCGGCTCGAGCACGAGGCGCACGAGCATCCGGAACGGCTGCAGTTCGGTCCGGACTACGACGTGGAGCTGGAGCCAGCCGCCCATCGGGTCGAGGGGGAGTGGATCCGCGACGCCACCCTGGGAGCCAACGACGGGCTGGTCTCGATCCTCACGCTGCTGGCGGGCGTGGCGGGGGCGCAGGTGGAACCATCGACGGTCCTGATCGCCGGGCTGGCCGGGCTGGTCGCCGGAGCCATCTCGATGGCCGTGGGGGCATACGTCTCGGCCAAGGCCTACCGCTCGTACTACCGGGCCGAGCTCCGCAAGGAGCTCGAGGAGATGCGGGACAAGCCCGATGTGGAGCGAGAGGAGATCCGCGAGATCTACCGCGAGCGAGGGTTCGACGGCGAGCTGCTGGAGCGGGTGGTGGACCGCATCACCTCCGACCCCCAGGTGTGGCTGAAGGTGATGATGAGCGAGGAGCTGGGGCTGTCGGCCCAGTTCGGCCGCCCGCTGGGCGCCGCGGGCGTCGTGTTCGTGTCCTTCCTGGCCGGGGGCATCGTGCCGGTGGTGCCGTTCCTGTTCGCCGAAGGGCTCGCCGCGCTCCTGGCCTCGTTCGTGGTCACCGCCTTGGCCCTCCTGGTGGCCGGCGGGATCAGAAGCCGCTACACGGGGGAGCGACCCCTGATGGCCGGCCTCGAGCTCGTGGCTATGGCCACGGTCGGTGTTGGGGCCGCCTCGCTGATCGGCCGGCTGGTGGGCGTGGCCGTCCCGGGCTAGATGGGGGAGGTCACCCGATACCCGCGCGGCACGTTCTGCTGGGTCGACCTCGGCACCACCGAGCTGGACGCCGCCCGAGCCTTCTACCGGGACCTCCTCGGCTGGACGATCGAAGAGGTGAAGAGTCCGGACCCGGGCCCGTACCTGATCGCCCGCGTCGACGGCAAGGACGTGGTCGGCCTCCACGCGCATTCCGAGGGGACCGCCCATGGCTGGGACTCGTACGTCGCGGTCGACGACCTCGACGCAACGCTGGCGAGGATCGGCGCGCTCGGGGGCGACACGGGGGAGGGGCCGCACGACATCCCGGGCTCCGGGCGAACGGCCGCGGTGACCGATCCGAGTGGCGCCAGGGTGTGCCTCTGGCAGGCTCAGGGCTTCCAAGGCGCCCGGCTCGTCAACGAGACCGGCACCTGGAGCTGGAACGATCTGTCGACGCGGGACCCCGCCGCCGCCGAGGCCTTCTACACCGGGCTGTTCGGCTGGGCCTTCCGGCAGGTGGCCCCGGTCTACTGGTCGATCTCCAGAGGGGAGGACCTGCTGATCGGGGGGATGCGGACGGTGGAGGAGGATCCGCCGGGCCCCCCGCCCAACTGGATGCCGTACTTCGTGGTGGCCGATCTGGACGCGGCGGGGGGGCAGGTGGGCGAGCTGGGCGGCGCCGTCGTCGTCCCTCCCCTGGAGGTGCCGGCGGGGCGGTTCCTGGTGGCCGCGGACCCGG
>DASQWG010000245.1:0-2578 GCA_035640375.1 Actinomycetota bacterium | reverse complement strand
GTGGGGGCCGTGTCGATGGCCGTCACCGTGGCCTCCAGCGTTGGGGCCCGCTTCGCCTTCCTCTCGCGGCGCGCCGGCGACCGCGGCGCCCTTCGCGCCGGCGTCCATCCCGCGCTCCTCCCGGGGGGCCGACGGGTGGATGGGCCCGAGCGGGCCGACGTCGAGACCGTGTGGGGGACTGGGATCCCGGCCGAGCGCGGCCGGGATACCGCGGCGATCCTCGAGGCCGCCGCCCGGCGAGAGCTCGACGTGCTGTACCTGATCGGCGTGGACCCGCTGACCGACTTCCCCGACGCCGACCTGGCTCGACGCGCGGTGGTGAACGTCCCGTTCCTGGTGGTCCAGGACCTCGCCCTCGGCGAATACCGCAACGTGGCCGATGTGGCGCTGCCGGCGGCCGCGTTCCTGGAGAAGGAGGGACACTTCACGGACTGGGAGGGCCGTGGCCAGCGGATCGCCCCCGTGCGGTCCCCCGTGGGGCTGTCGCGCCCCGACTGGCAGATCCTCCAGGAGCTCTCCGAGGTGCTCGGCGCGAACATGAGTTTCGGGTCGTTGGAGGCGCTGCACCGCGAGATGGGCGACCTCCTGGCGCTCCGGGCGGTCCCCGCCACCGCCGGGTCGAGCCGTCGGGAGGAGGCACCGGAGGGCCTGGTGCTGTTCAGTTATCCCCTGCTGGTCGACGAGGGTCGGCTCTCCGTCGACGCCGACGAGCTGAAAGCCGCGCTGGCCGAGGAGCCCTTCGTCGAGATCCATCCCGAGGCCGCGGGCCGGCTCGGGCTCGAGGACGGGGGGACGGCGACGGTCGCCACCGAGGCCGGCCGGGCCGAGCTCCCCGTTCGCGTCTCCAACGGCATCGCTTCAGGGGCGGCGTTCGTGCCGTGGAACCAGCGGGGGCTCCGGGCCAACACGCTCTTCCGCGGTTCCCCCAGGATCGAGGCCACGGTCGAGCCGGTCGGCGCGCGCGAGGAGGTGGCGTCGTAGTGGACTGGCTCGACTGGATCCTCCTGGCGGCGCGGGTGGTGCTGGTGTTCGGGGCGCTGATCGTGTCGGTGATGCTCGCGGTGTGGGCCGAGCGGAAGATCGTGGCCGACATGCAGACCCGGCTCGGCCCGCGCCGGGCCGGGCCGTTCGGCTTGCTGATCACCCTGGCCGACGGGATCAAGCTCTTCTTCAAGGAAGGCATCACCCCGACCGAGGTGGAGCGGCCGGTGTACGTCCTGGCGCCGGTGGTCTCGCTGGTGCCGGCGTTCCTGGCGTTCGCCGTGGTCCCGTTCGGCACGAGCGTGGAACTGTTCGGTCGCCAGGTGCCGTTCCAGCTGGCCGACCTCAACATCGGGATCCTGTGGGTCCTGGCCATGGGGTCGCTGGCCGTGTACGGCGTGATGCTGGCGGGCTGGTCGAGCGGCTCCGCGTACCCGCTCCTCGGGGGGATCCGGTCCAGCGCCCAGATGATCTCCTACGAGGTGGGGTTGGCCCTGGGCGTCGTGGCTGTCGTCATGTACTCGGGGACGATCCGGATGTCGGAGATCGTGGCCGCACAGGACCGCATCTGGAACATCGTCCCTCAGTTCCCGGCGTTCCTGATCTTCGCCACGGCTGCGTTGGCGGAGACGAACCGGCCGCCGTTCGACCTGCCCGAGGCCGAGACCGAGCTCGTGGCGGGCTACTTCACCGAGTACTCGGGGATCCGGTTCGCCATGTTCTACCTGGCCGAGTACATCCACACGATCACCGTAGCTTCCGTGGCGGTGACGCTGTTCCTTGGTGGCTGGCGCGGGCCAGCGTTCGACGTCCTGCCGTGGCTGTGGCCGCTGCTGTGGTTCGTGCTCAAGGTCGTGGCCCTGATCTTCGTGTTCGTGTGGGTGCGGGCCACGATCCCGCGGTTCCGGTACGACCGGCTGATGTCGTTCGGGTGGAAGGTCCTGATCCCGTGGGGGCTGGTGTGGGTCCTGGCCACCGGCGCCATCGTGGTCCTGCCGGACCAGGTTGGACGGGACGCCCTGTTCCGGTGGGTGGCCATCGGCGCCGGGGTCATGCTGCTGCTGTCGCTCGTCGCTCCGTTGTTCACGCCGAAGAAGGCGAGGGGCGCGGAGGCGCGCCGGTGATCCTCGACCTGTTCAAGGGCCTATGGGTGACGTTCCGGAGCATGTTCCGGCGGCCGGTGACGTACGACTACCCGAAGGACATCAAGCCGCTGCCTCCCCGGTCACACACCGGCCGTCACCTGCTGAACCGTCATGACAACGGGCTGGAGAAGTGCATCGGCTGCGAGCTGTGCGCGTGGGCGTGCCCTGCCGACGCGATCTACGTGGAGGGCGAGGACAACGACCCCGAGGCTCCCGTGTCTGCCGGCGAGCGGTACGCCGAGGTCTATCAGATCAACTACCTCCGGTGCATCATGTGCGGCCTGTGCGTGGAGGCGTGTCCCACGCGGGCGCTCACGCTGACCTCGAACTTCGAGCTGTCGTGGGAGAACCGGGAGGACGCCATCCTGGAGAAGGAGCAGCTGCTGGAGCCGCCCCTTCCGCTGGGCACGGCGCCGGGGACGGAGCAGGGCCGCTGATGGACCTGGTGGTGT
>DASQWG010000244.1:0-4862 GCA_035640375.1 Actinomycetota bacterium | reverse complement strand
ACGGGACCAGGGTCCGGCCGCTGGCCGGCCACCGCGAGCCCGGCCGCGGATGACCGAGCCGAACGGATCGCGTCAGCCCGGGCCGCGGCTCCCCACCGGCATCGTGGTCGCCGCGGTGATCGTGGCGCTGGTGGCGGTGTCGGGGCTGATCCTGGCCCTGTACCGGGAGACCCGAGGCCCCGGCGAGATCCTGCGGCGGTTCGCGGAGGCCGTCGACGCCGGCGACTGCGAGGGGAGCTACGAGCTGCTCCACGGTTCGGTCCAGGCGCGCCTGGACGAGGCGGAGTGGTGCGAGACGGGCCTCCCGCCCACCGACCGGGTGCTCGACGCCGACTTCAGCATGGAGCTGGCCGTCCTCCAGGGTGATCGCGCCAGGGTCGAGGTCTCGGGCGTCCCCGAGACCGTGTGGATCCTGGGCCGGCACGGCCAGCGAAGCTGGCGGGTGATCGGGCCGGAGAGCGGCTTCTCCGCCTAGTCCACCGGCAGGCCGAGGGTCTTGGCCACGTTCGTCCTGAGGATCTCCGACGTGCCCTCGTACAGCCGCATGGCCCGGACCTCCCGGTACCACACCTCCAGGCCGAGCTCGGTCATGAACCCTTGCCCCCCGTGCACCTGGATGCACCGGTCGGCGACCCGGGCCACCGTCTCGGTGGCGACCAGCTTGGCCAGTGCGGCCTCGCGGCGGCCGTCCGCGCCGCGGTCGATGTCGTCGGCGCATCGGTAGACCAGGAGCCGGGCCTGCTCGAGCTCCGCGTACGAGTCGACGATGTGGCCCTGCACGTACTGGTTGGCCCCGATCGGCCGCCCGAAGGCGACCCGGCCTCCGGCGTACTCGATCATCCGGTTCAGGAGGTCTCGGGCGATCCCCAGGGCCGTGGCGGCGATCTGGAGCCTGGCCCCGTTGATCCCCTTGACGGCCGAGTAGAACCCGAACCCGACCTCCCCCAGCACGTTGCCGTGCGGGACCCGGACGTTCTCGAAGGTGAGCTCCACGGGGTTCTGCAGCGGCGACATCGTCCGCTGCGTCCGGGTCACCGTGAACCCGGGCGTGTCGGCATCGACCAGGAACGCCGTGATCCCGCCCTTGGCCCGCTTCTCCGGATCGGTTACCGCGAACACCAGCGCGAAGTCCGCGTCATCGCCGGCCGTGATGAAGTGCTTCCGGCCGTTGAGCACCCAATCGTCGCCGTCCCGCACGGCCCGGGTCCGGATCCGGGTGGCATCCGAGCCGGCCTCCGGCTCGGTGAGAGCGAAGCACGTGGTTTTGTCGGCGGTCATCAACGGGGCCAGGTACTTCTCGCGCTGCGCCTCGGTGCAGTCGACGTGGACGGGGGTGGGTCCCGCCACCACCGGGAGGATCGACTCGCCGTGAGCCAGGACCAGGCCGTGGCCGGTCCCCTCCTCGAACAGCAGGACCTGCCCCAGGTAGGAGAGTCCCATCCCCCCGACCTCCTCGGGCATGTGGAGCGTCCAGAACCCGAGCTCGGCCGATCGCTTCCGCAGCTTCCGCCGCTCCTCCTTGACCCAGTCGTACCGGCCTTCGAGGAGGTCCTGGCGGTAGGAGTCCTCGATGGGACGGACCTCACGATCGATGAACTGGCGGAATGAGTCCCGGAGCTCGGTCAGCTCGGAGGGGATGTCGATCAGCGGCACGGCGTGGCCTCCTCTGCTCGCGGGCAACCTACCGCCCGGTAGGATACCGCACGCGGCCGGCTACCGCACCACCTGGAGCTCCCTCGCGACGTGATTGAGGCGCTGCGCGCCGGTGCCGGTGACCATGACGATGTCCTCGATCCGGACGCCGAACTCGCCCGGCAGGTAGATCCCGGGCTCGATCGAGAAGCACATCCCCGGACGGAGCGGCTCGTCGTTCCCCTCGACGATGTACGGCCACTCGTGCTCCTCGAGACCGATCCCGTGCCCGGTTCGGTGCATGAACAGCTCCCCGTATCCGGCCCGTTCGATGACCCTCCGGGCGGCCCGGTCGACCTCCTGTGCCGGGACGTCCGGAGCCACTGTGCGGAAGGCCTCCTCCTGCGCCTCCAGCACGACCTCGTGGACGTGCGGAAGCCCTCGGGGGGGCTCCCCCACCGCAACGGTCCTGGTGACGTCGGAGCAGTAGCCGTCGGTGCGCCCGCCGAAATCCATCACCACCGCCTCGCCGAAGTGGATCTCCCTCGTGCCCGGCTCGTGGTGCGGCGAGGCCCCGTTCGGCCCCGAGCCCACGATCGTGAACGTGACCTCGTCGTTCCCGGTCTCCAGGAGCAGCCGGCTCAGCGCCCGGGCCACGTCGCGCTCGCTCCGGGTCTCCAGCCTGGTCTGCAGGAGCCGGCCCAGGGCCTCGTCCGCGTATCGCGCCGCTCGCTTCAGGAGATCCAGCTCCTGGGCATCCTTGATCGACCGGAGCCGTCCCATCACCTCCTCGGCCGTGACGAAGGCCGCCTCGGGGAGGACGGCCTGCAGACGGAGGAGGTGCGACGCCCACATCCGGTGGGAGCAGGCCACCCGGGCCGCGTCCGCGCCGACGGTGGCCTGGACCAGGGCGTACGGGTCCTCGGTGTCTCCCCAGGAGCGGAGGTCCGCGAGCTCATCGACGCCCGCTCCCGACGCCAGCGGCGCCTCGAGCCGCGGAAGGATCAAGACGGGGTCGGCGCCCGGCCGCACGATCAGGCAGGTCAGCCGCTCCAGCGGCGGCGGGTCGTACCCGGCCAGGTACACGAGGTCGGCCGAGGGCGCCACGATCAGGGCGTCCACCCCGGTCGAGCCGGCGGTCTCGGCCGCCCGGGCCAGCCGTCCCCGGTGGTCGGAGCGCATGGCCCGACATCATACGGGCGCCGGCCACCGTTTCCCGCCGGGCGCCCCCGGGTAAGGGTTGGTCCGCTGGTCCGGCGGACGGCCGGGGCTCGCACCGGCGAGACGGGAGGTGACGAAGATGACTGCCATGATCCTGGCGCAAGGCGGAGGAACCGCCACCATCCTGTGGATCATCGCCGCGATCCTGGTGATCGCCGGCATCGTCAGCCTGCTTCGGGGCTCCGTGGTGGCCGGAATCGTGCTGATCGTGGTCGGCCTCCTGGTGGGGCCCGGCGGCGTGAGCATCTTCGGGTAGGCGGTGGGGCGGCCCGGGCGCCCTCAGATCTTGAGGGCGACGACCTCGGGCAGGACCGTGAACCGGGCCGGGGTCGTGCCGAGCACCTCCCCGTCGCCCTCGACGGGGAGGGGCCGCTCGCCGTCGACCTCGATCTCCCGCCCCCGCAGCTCCTTGATGTGCGGGTGGGGGACGTGCTCGCCCCGGTAGATCTTCGGGATCAGCGTGAACGCCTCCGACTTCGGGCCCGTGCTGATCTGGACCTCCAGGAGGCCGTCGCCCGGGTACGAGCGAGGCGAGATGCGCATCCCACCGCCGTAGAACTGGCAGTTGGCCACCACCACGTTGTTGGCCGTCCCTTCGAACTCCTTCCTGTCGACCCGCACCCGGACCACCGAAGGCCGGTACGGCCCCAGCGAGAGCCAGAATCCCCAGAAGTACCGAGACCGCCCCAGCCACCTGGGAAGCCGGGCGGCCCGGCGGACCACCGCGGCGCCGAGGCCGCACTCGGCCACGTTGACCACGAACCGCGTGACCACCTCGTCATCGAGCCGGTACTCGGCCCGGATCACGTCGATCGGGTACAGCCGGTCCCCCTGGAGGTGCCGGACCGCCTTCACGGTGTCACCGGGGAGCCCGAAGGTCCGGACGAAGTCCGAGCCCGATCCGGCCGCCACCACGCCCAGCACGGCGTCCCCGGCCACCGGCCGGCCGTCCTCGAGCATCCCGTTGATCACCTCCTGGATCGTGCCGTCGCCGCCCACGGCGACGAGGAACCGGGTGCCGCCCTCGAGCGCCTCGCGGGCCAGCGCCGTGGCGTGTCCCGGCGCCTCGGTCTCCACGATCCGGTACCCGAGCTTCCGGGCGATCAGCTGTCGTTCGACCTCGGGGAGCTCCTCCGCGATCCGGCCGCGGCCGGACTGCGGGTTCGCGATGAGCACCAGGTCGCCGTAGGGGCTGGGCATCAGTCCGGGAGCAGCTTCCCCGGGTTCAGGACGCCGTGCGGATCTAACGCCCGTTTTACCGCTCGCAGCGCAGCTACACCGGCGGCTCCGATCTCGACCTCGAGGTACGGAGCCCGGAGCAGCCCGACCCCTCGAGCCAGCGACCCGCCCGCCCGGTGGCAGGCCCGGGCCGCCTCCTCCCAGCACCGGTGATAGCGGTCCTCGACGGCCTGGTCGTCCCGGCCGTGGAGGAGAACGGTGAACGTCATCGAGGCCCCGGAACGGTGGGGGTGGCTCAGGTGCGTGCCGACAGGGCGGGCGGCATGTTCGGCGAGGGCATCACGGACCTCCGTGTACAGCCGGGGCAGGACGCTCCACAGCCCGCACACCTCGACCGTGTCGATGATGACCCCGGGACCGAGCATCCGCTCCTCGCCCATGACCCGCCGGAACGTGCCGGCGGCGTCGGTTCGGCGCTCCCACCAGTGCTCGCCGAAGGTCTCGGGCAGTGCGGTGGCACGGGCGGCAGCTGCGGCGGCCTCGGCCCCACGGTCCCGGTCCGGGCCACCGGCGCCGAACCCCAGGATCACCACCGCGCCGTCCTCGTGCCCGAGCTCGTTGAACGTGGACGTGGCCTCCGCACCGTCGAACACCCGGAGCACCAGGGGCCGGGCGTTCCCCTGGAGGATGCCGCGAGCCAGGGCGATGCCGTCGTCGAATCCGGGCAGGGCGAACGCCCGCCATCGGTAGCCGTCGTGGGCCTCGGCCACGGCCAGCGTGGCCCGGGTGATCACGCCGAGCGTCCCCTCGGAGCCGACCAGCAGGCGCCG
>DASQWG010000243.1:0-14789 GCA_035640375.1 Actinomycetota bacterium | reverse complement strand
TGGCACGGGTGGTGCATCTCCACGTTCTCGGTGGGGTCCCCCGCCGGCACGAACCGTACGAACGCCGCCGCCGATGGGTCGTCGAGCGGAACCTCGACGACGTCGAACCCACGGCACGAGTCGGGCGTGTGGGGATCAGGTGGCGCGCCGCCCCCGAGGAACGTTCCGGCCGACGAGTTGCTGTAGACCAGCAGCCGGTCGTTCTCCAGGTCCGGCACCAGCGTCTCCGTGTGCGAACCGCACAGGAGATCGACGAAGGCCACCACGTCGGGGTTCAGCGGATCGCTGATGTCGATGACGTGGACGCCCTCCTCACCGGGGGCCACGGGCATGTCGCCGCAGTGGGAGCCGGCCATCGGGGCCGGAGAGTTCCAGGACCGGATGACCAGGTCGCCCCAGATGATGACGTCGCCCTGGTTGCCCTGGGTGTTGATGGGGCTGGCGCAGTCGGTCCAGTTGATGATCTCGTCGGGATTCTCGGGATCCGAGACGTCGATGAGCCGGAACCCCGCATACGTCCCCTGGACCGCCACGTTCCCCTGGAAGGCCAGGTCGGAGTTGAAGACACCGGCGCCGGGCACGGTGTTGTCTAGGGGAATCTCCCGGGCGGAGAAGCCCAGGGGATGCATGTTCTTGGTGTAGGTGAAGGTGCTCACCGCGGGGATCTGGGCGGAAGCGGCCCCGGGCGTCGCCACCAGGCCGGCCACGATCCCGACCAGCACGGTCCTCTGGATCAGATGTCGCATTCGTCTCTCCTTGTGTCGAGGTGAGCCATCGCCATGGGCCCCTCGGGAGGGTCCCGAGCAGCCCAGGGCAGCCCTGAGTCGACGGTGAGAGTGGCCCTACTGACAGCGGGCCCGAAAGCGTGGGCACCGTGGGCGTGCAGGGGCTCGTCCTCCCCGCGGGCAAGCGGCTTGCGAGCGCCGACACTCTAACGGTACGGCACGGATCGTCGCAAATCGGGAGGGGGCATCGAAAAAGGGGCGAACGAGGCGAGGGCGGGCGATCGCTCGCCCGCCCTCGGCCGCTTTGTTTCGCCTAGCCGATCGTGGCCTCCTGGGTCTGCGGGTTGAGGTGACCGAGCTTCTTCGCTCCGGCCACCGCGTTGTCGCTCAGCTTCCAGATGATCAGGCCACGGGTCATGTCCGACTCGTAGATCCGGCCGTCATACCAGTACGAGGACCAGTCGCCGCCGCCCTCGATCGCCGCTGGGTTGTCCGGATTCACCAGGGGCGCCGGGTCGGCGAACGCGATCTCCTGCACGTCGGTGGGATCGGTGAAGTCGAGCACGCTGATGCCGGACTGGTAGTTCCCGGCAACCAGGATGTCCCGCTTGCTCGTCGGCACCACGTTGTAGTTGTGCCAGGTGCAGTTCTCCGTAGCCGTCTGCGGACGCGGGTGCACGAACGTCCCCAGCTGGTTGCCCTCGTGGTCGTAGAAAAAGAGGGTCCGATCCACCAGAGCGCTGCTGGCCTGGCATCGGGCCTGGGTGCCGCCGCCGGGCTCGTGCCCAAAGATCAGCACCTCACCGTCCCAGCTCCACGCCGCCGAATGGCCGATCGTCACGCCGGGGATGTCGAAGTGGTGCATCAGCACCGGGTCATCGAGCGAGGCGCCGTCCGCCGGGTCCAGGCTGAAGATCCGAGCCCCCGATCCGCCGGCGCAGGCCAGCCGCATGGCGTCGCCGAGGATGACCCCGATGTCGTGGCACGTGTGCATCGAATCGACCCTGTTGATCACGGCAGCGGTCCCGGGGTCGTCGAGCGGCACCTCGACGATCTCGAAGTAGTCACAGGTCCCCCCCGCTGACGAGCTGTTGTACACGAGCACCCGCCCGTTCTCCAGGTCCGGGACCAGGGACAGCGTGTGAGAGCCGCATCCGCCGAAACCCGGGTTCCGGGAGATCGTGCCGCTCACGGGAAGTCCCCCCGCCCGGATGGTCGCACCGTCCGCTTGGGACACCATGACGGACGTGATCGTCACCGCTGGGTCCGTCCCGCCCATCGTGATGGGGGGTCCGGGCACATTGTTCACCACGATCATCCCGCTCGCGCCGGCCGCCTGAGCGATGGCGGCCTTGACCACGAACCCGCAGAAGCCCCGGTCCACGAGCGCGATCGATCCGGCCGGTACCGTGTACGCCTCGCACCCGTCGGTCAGGGTCCCCGGCGGCGTGCCAGCGCCGATCACGCCGTCATTCACCGCGACGATGTTGCCGGTGAGCCCATCAAAGGTCGGCGGGGAGCCGAAGGCGGCTCCGGTGGCCGGGTAGGTCCCCGCGGCGGGGCCGCTGTTGACGGTGACCTGGTGCGGGAGCGCACCGAATGCGGCCATCGGCACCGATCCGACCAGGTCGGGGTCGCTCGGGTCGCTGATGTCGAAGACGTGCAGGCCCTCGAAACCCTGGCCCACAAGCTCTCCGTCACAACTCGCATTCGCGGCGTTCGCCGCACTCACCGCAGAGTTCCAGGACCGGATCAGGATGTCGCCCCATACGGCGATGTCGCCCTGATTCCCCAGCGTCGAAGCCGGGGAGCACTCGGCGTAGTCCACGATCTCCACGGGGTTCTCGGGATCGGACACATCGATCATCCGGAACCCCTCGTAGGTCCCCTGGAACGCCGTCTTCCCCCAGAAAGCCAGGTCGGAGTTGAAGATCCCGTCGACCGGCGAGGCGTTCTCCAGCGGAACCGCCCGCTCCGAGAACCCCAGCGGGTGCAGGTTCTTCGTGTAATCAAACGTGCTGACCGCCGGGATCTGCGCCGCCGCCGCCTGCGGCAACAGCATCACGGCCGCCATCCCGGACAGGAGACCTGCCCTGATCATCCGTCGCATGCGCTCCCTCCCTTCGGATGCTGGAATTCGGACTCTACGAGGTCGTACGGAAGCGACGCAACCTCAGGAGGTCAGCCGACGCCCGCGGCCTTGAGCTCCTCGAGCTCCTTGCGGAGGTCCCGGACCTCGTCCCGGAGGCGGGCTGCGTACTCGAAGCGGAGGTCCTTGGCCGCCTCGTGCATCTCCTCCTCGAGCGTCTGGATCAGCCGGGCCAGCTCCTCCCGGGGCAGCTCGGGGTGCTGACGCCGACGCCGTCGCTGCCGCTCCGGTTTGGGCGCGCCGCGGCCCTCGGCCTCGATCGAGAGAAGGATGTCCGACACCTTCTTCCGGATCGTCTGTGGGTCGATCCCGTGCTCCCGGTTGTACTCGAGCTGGATCTTCCGGCGGCGCTGGGTCTCCCCGATGGCCCGCTTCATCGAGTCCGTGACCTCGTCGGCGTACATCAGCACGGTCCCCTCGACGTTCCGAGCGGCCCGGCCGGTCGTCTGGATCAGCGAGGTGTCCGACCGCAGAAACCCTTCCTTGTCGGCGTCGAGGATCGCCACCAGGGACACCTCGGGCAGGTCGAGGCCCTCACGGAGCAGGTTGATGCCGACCAGCACGTCGAACTCCCCGAGCCGCAGGTCGCGGAGGATCTCGATCCGCTGGATCGTGTCGACCTCAGAGTGGAGGTATCGGACCCGGAGCCCCATCTCGATCAGATAGTCGGTAAGGTCCTCGGCCATCTTCTTCGTCAGCGTGGTGACCAGGACCCGCTCGTCGCGCTCGGCCCGCCGCCGGATCTCCTCGATCAGGTCGTCGACCTGGCCACGGGTGGGCCGCACCTCCACCTTCGGGTCGACCAGCCCCGTCGGCCGGACGATCTGCTCGACGACGCGCTTGGATACCTTGAGCTCGTACGGCCCCGGGGTAGCCGACATGAAGACGATCTGGTCGACGCGCTCGATGAACTCCTCGAACCGCAGGGGCCGGTTGTCGACCGCGCTGGGCAGCCGGAAGCCGTGCTCGACGAGGGTGCGCTTCCGGGTCATGTCCCCTTCGTACATCCCGTGGATCTGGGGCACGGTCACGTGTGACTCGTCGATCACGCATAGCCAGTTCGGCGGGAAGTAGTCGAGGAGCGTGTAGGGCGGCTCGCCGGGCTGCCGGCCGTCGATGTGTCTCGAGTAGTTCTCGATGCCGGAACAGAACCCCAGCTCCCGGAGCATCTCGAGGTCGTGGTTCGTGCGCATCCGGAGCCGCTGGGCCTCGAGCAGCTTGTTCTGCGACTCCAGCTTCTGGAGGCGTTCGGCCAGCTCCCGCTCGATCCCCTCGATGGCTCTGGCCATCCGGTCACGCGACGCCACGTAATGGGTTGCCGGATAGACCCAGGCCTCGTTCAGCTCCTCGAGCACCTCACCGGTGATCGGGTCGATCCGGGTGATCCGCTCGACCTCGTCCCCCCAGAGCTCCACCCGGATCAGGGTCTCCTCGTACGCGGGATGGATCTCGATCGTGTCGCCACGCGAGCGGAACTTCCCCCTGGCCAGGTTCTGCGTGGTCCGCTGGTACTGGATGTCGGTGAGCCGCTCCAGGGCGAAGTCCCGGTCGAGCGGCACCCCCTTGATGACCCGGAGGACCTGCCCCATGTACTCCTCGGGCGTGCCCAGGCCGTAGATGCAGGAGACGCTGGCCACGATGATCACATCCTCCCGGCTGAGCAGCGCCGCCGTGGCCGAGTGCCGGAGCCGCTCGATCTCGTCGTTGATCGTGGCGTCCTTCTCGATATACAGGTCGGTCTGGGGGACGTACGCCTCGGGCTGGTAGTAGTCGTAGTAGGAGACGAAGTACTCGACGGCGTTCTCGGGGAAGAACTCCCGGAACTCGCTGGCCAGCTGGGCCGCCAGGGACTTGTTGGGCGAGATCACCAGGGTGGGCCGCTGGACCCGCTCGATCGTCTTGGCGATCGTGTAGGTCTTCCCCGAACCGGTGATCCCCAGGAGCGTGAGACGATCCTCCCCGGCCCGGAGGCCCTCGGCCAGGCCATCGACGGCCTTGGGCTGGTCGCCGGCAGGCTCGAACTCGGAGACGACGCGGAACGGGGGCACGGATCGATGGTAACGCGCTTCGACGCGGTTACAGGGGCCGGCGGCCGGCGAAGCCCGCGTTGGCGTCGTGCCAGTGCGCCACCCGGTCCTCGCCGAGACGCCAGCACAGGTACACCGTTCGCCCCTCCCGCCGGCTGGGGAAGTCGACGAGCCCGCTGTCCGGGTCGCGTAGGATGATCCCGGCGGCGGCCAGGGCCTCGACCTCCTGACGGAGCACCCGGGTGGCCTCGAGGTAGGCGGCGCCCTCGGCTCCCCCGCCGTCGGTCGGCGAGGCCCGCCGGACCACCTCGGCCGCGCGCAGGACGGTGTCCCGAGCACCCCGGATCCGGTCCAGCCGCTCACGCAGCACCGGAAGCTCCGCGTCGGCCTCCTCCACGGTGAAGTAGCGTTCGTCGGCCACCGGCCGAGGTTACCCGTCCCGCGCCTCCGGGAGACACCTCAGATCGGATAACAGCTCAGAGGGGAAGGCGGCCGCGAGCCCCGGCTCGGCCCGCAGCGCATCGGTGGCGACGTCCTCGAGTGCGTACCCGTTCTCCGCCAGCTCCTCAACGTCCAGGAACACCTGCGTGGTCTGGACTTGCTCGACCAAGGGTCGGTCGTCTCCGTCGTCGAACCGCGAGCGGATGCGGGCCTCGATCGCCGTGATCTCGATCCGACGGCCACCGGCCCGGCTGGGATCCGGCTGGGAGCCGTGGTCCGCGGTGAGGATCAGGACCCATCGCCCCCGGCCGACCTCCCGGTCGAGGAGCCGCACGATCTCGGCCAGCGCCGCGTCGTGCGCCCGGATCGCGTCCCCCATCTGCGCGCTGTGAAGGCTCCACCGGTGGCCGACGTAGTCGATCAGCTTGTAGTTGAGGTACAGGAGGTCGGGGACCCCGTCCCGGCCGAACCCCTCCCGCCGGACCACCTCCTCGACGAGCCTGGTCTCGAACGGGATCCGGGCCGGCGTGTCGAAGCCGTTGCGGAGGAGGTCGATCCGTTCGCCCCGCCACGCGCCGTCGGCCCGGCCGTCGAGCAGGTCCGCCTGCCGATGGTACGAGTTGATGAACGGCAGGTCGTTCACGTACCCAGGCGTGGCGAAGGCGTCCCGACTGGTCGAGGTGACGCCCCAGAAGCCATCGCGATGCTCGTAACCGCGCCGCCGCTTCAGCACGGCGATGTCGCGGTCCCCTCCTTCCCACGAGGCCCCGTGGCCGACCAGCCCGAGCTGGACCTGGGCGCTGCCGATCAGGCCGATCAGCGGGGCGTTCCCCGCGGCGGCGTCGTACCGGTCGGCCAGAGAGGCCGACCGGAGGTACGCCGGGCCCTCTTCCCAGGGGTCCACGATCCGCCCCCCGATCCGCAGCGCGTTGCCGATCAGCCCGTGACGGCGGGGGAATCTGCCGGTGCCGATGGTGGCGTGGACCGGCGCACTGGTCGAGGGGGAGGATCCCACCGAGGCCCGCTCGTACCAGGTCCCTCCCTCGATCAGCCGCCGCAGGTTCGGCCAGGCCCGAGGCCATTCTTCGAGCACCCCCCGCCCGCCACCGTCCCACACCAGCGTGATCACCAGCGGCACGGGGCCGGCACCCCCCACGAGGGCCTCACGCAGGATCGCCCCGTCCGTACCCGCGAGCTCGAACCCGATCAGCGAGCCCATCGTCGGCGCCACGTCGGCCACGGTGACCGGCCGGCCGACCCGCCGTCCCTCGTCGATCAGCCCGGGGCCGTACAGCAGGAGCGGGACGTCCTGGAGGTGGTCGGCCACCCCGGCGTGTGGGTAGCCCGGGCCGATGACGTTCGGCTCGGCCGGAACCAGCTGGAGCTCACCGCTCCGCTCGGGATCGTAGCCTCGCCACAGCCGAAGCAGGTGCCGGCGGGGAAGGGCGCAGGCGCGACGGGCCAGCGGGCCCGAAGCCAGGAGGTCGCCGGCGGGTCTCTCGGTCGGGGGGGGGACGGAGCCGACCGAGACCGGCGAACGCGGTCTGCTCCTCGGGTCCGCTTCCGCGGTGCAGGCCGCGCCCACCAGGGCAACGGCCACGGCGAGTGTCAGAGCTCGAGCGAGCAGTTCTCGCACTCGAACACGGCCCGGCGGACCAGGGCGGCGTGACCGCCGCATCGCGGGCATCGGCGACACCGTCCGCCGCCCGGGCACTCGATCGGATCGGAGGTCTGCCCCGGTTCGTCCCAGGTGGTGGCGTCGCTCGTGGGCCGAGGGGCCTGGATCGAGAGGAGGTAGAGCGGTTCCGGGCCGGCCCGGAACCCGTGCGGGTAGGCGGCGGCCCGGCCCAGCACCGATCCGGCCTGGAGCGGCACGGACCCGTGGATCCGGGCCTCCCCGGTCCCGCTCAGCACCACGGTCCACTCCTCCGAGTCCGGGTGGGTGTGCGCGTAGGCCACCTGGCCGGGCGCCAGAGCCTGGATCGAGAAGTAGAACTCGCTGCCCTGGGAGATCGGGATCCGCCGGAATCCCGAGGGGCACAGCCGGACGAGCTCCTCGGCGGCGGCCCGGAACACGCCCAGGTTGTCCAGCACCTCGTCGAGATGGCCGACGCCCCGCTCCCCCATGCCCGCCATCAAATCTCCGGCTCGGGTCGTGCGCAAGCCACGTTCATGACTCCAGCCCGATCGCCTCAGGGAGATCCTCCAGAGACGTGATCCGGATCGCCTCGGCGTCCGGGTGCCGGCCCCGGCGGTCGATCAGCACGGGGATCATTCCCACGGCCCGGGCGGCATCGGTGTCGAAGATCGGGTTGTCGCCCACGTACACCGACCGCTCCGCCACGGCGCCGGCTCGCTCGAGCGCGATCCGGAAGATCTCCGCGTCGGGCTTCTCCACCCCTTCGATGCCCGAGATCACCGTGACGTCGAAGAACTCCTGGACCTCCAGCACCTCGAGGAGCTGCTCCAGCCAGTCCTCGAAGTTCGAGATCAGGCCGATCGTCACCTCGGTGTCTCGAAGGCGGCGGAGCACCGGGAGTGCGTCCGGATGGAGGCGGTACGTGGCCACGTCCCGGAATCGCCGGTACAGGGATTCCACCAGGCGGTCGTGGTCCTCCGTGATCCCCACCTCGGTGAGGAACGATCGGTACAGCCGGTCCCACATCGCCCGGGACCGCTCCGGTGAGGTCGACCACAGCCGGGCTTCCTCCGAGGTCAGGAACTCGTTCAGGGAACGCGACGACGCCGAGACGACCTCCTGGATCCGGGCCGGGTCGACCCGGTAGCCCTCCGCCCGGAGGATCTCGGTGAAGAGCTCAGCGAACGACGGATGTGGATAGAGCAGCGTCTCCCCGGCATCGAAGAACACCGCGTCGACGTCCATCAGTCCCCCCGGGCCCGCAGCTGCTCCCACAGCTCGTCGACCTGCCGCTCGAGGTCGGCGAGCGTGCCGTCGTTGCGGATGACCACGTCGGCCACGGCCTCCCTGTCCGCATCGGCGAGCTGGGCCCGGATCCGGGCCCGGGCCTCATCGACGGTCATGCCGCGGCCCCCCACGGCCCGGGCTACCCGGGCCTCCTCCTGCGCAGTGACCACCACCACCACGTCGCAGGCGTCGTGGAACCCGGTCTCCACGATCAGCGGGGCGTCGAACACGATGATGTCCTCGGTGCCCCGGCGGTCCTCGACGATGTCGGCCAGCATCCGAAACACCTCGGGGTGCACGATCGACTCGAGGGTCCGCCGGCGCTCCGGTTCGTCGAACACCGCGGCGGCGATCGCTTCCCGGTCCAGCTGACCCGAAGCCGTCACCACCTGGTCGCCGAAGAGGTCACACACCTGCTTGTAGGCGGCGGTGCCGGGATCGAGCGCCTCGCGGGCCAGCTCGTCAGCGTCGACGAGCACGGCGCCGCGATCGCTGAGCATCCCTCCCACCGTGGACTTGCCGGCGCCGAGACCGCCGGTCAGACCGACCAGGAGCATGCCCGGCCGTGACGGCCTAGGTGCGGCCCTCTCGCCGCTTCAGATCCTCGACGATCGACTCGAGGGAGATCTCGCCCTCCTCCTCGGGAGGGGGCTCTTCCTCCGGCCCCGGCTCCGGCGTGATGTCCTCGGCCTCGGGCTCCGCTTCGGGCTCAGCGGCCGCCTCCGGCTCGGACGCCGGCGGAGGCTCCGCGGCCTCGGGCGCCACCTCGGCCTCGATCTCCACGACCGGAGCGGCCTCGTCGACACCCCGCATCGAGAGGGATACCCGCCGCCTGGCCACGTCGACGTCCTCGACCTTCACCCGGACCCGCTCGCCGACCTGCACGACCTGGTCGGCCGACTCCACGTGCTGCTCGGAGAGCTTCGAGATGTGCACCAGGCCTTCGATGCCGTCGGCGACCCGAACGAAGGCGCCGAACGGGACGATCTTGGTGACCTCGCCCTCGATGACCTGGCCGGCCCGGTGGTGCTCGGCGAACTCCTTCCAGGGATCGGCCTGGGTGGCCTTCAGCGACAGCGACACCCGTTCGCGCTCCATGTCGACGTCGAGGACCTCCACCTCGACCTCCTGCCCGACCGAGACCACCTCGCTGGGATGCTCGACGTGCCGCCATGACAGCTCGGACACGTGCACCAGGCCGTCCACCCCGCCGAGGTCGACGAACGCGCCGAAGTTGACGATCGAGGAGACCGTGCCCTTCCGCCGCTCGCCCTTCTGGAGCGACTGGAGGAACTTCTTGCGGCCCTCGCTCTGCGACTCCTCCAGGAAGGCGCGGCGCGACAGCACCACGTTGTTTCGATTGCGGTCGAGCTCGATGATCTTCGCCTCGAGCTCCTGGCCCACGAACGGGTGGAGGTCGCGGACCCGGCGGAGATCGACCAGCGAGGCCGGGAGGAAGCCGCGGAGGCCGATATCGAGGATCAGGCCGCCCTTGACCACCTCGATCACCGGCCCCTTGATCGTGCCACCCTCGGCCATGATGTGCTCGATCCGGCCCCAGGCCCGCTCGTACTGGGCCCGCTTCTTCGAGAGGATCAGCCGGCCCTCCTTGTCCTCCTTCTGAAGGACCAGGGCCTCGATCTCGTCGCCGACCTTGACCACCTCGCCGGGATCGACGTCGTGCCGGATCGACAGCTCCTTGATTGGGATGACGCCCTCGGACTTGTAGCCGATGTCGAGGAGCACCTCGTCCCGATCGATCCGAACGACCTTGCCGCTGACGAGATCTCCGTCGTTGAAGTCCTTCAGTGAAGCCTCGATCGCCGCGGGAAGCTCCTCGGGGGTGAGGTCCCGCTCGACCGTTGTCTCGCTCGTCGTCTCTATGCCGATCAGCTCCTTCCGCCCACGCGGAGCCCGCAGCAGCCGTGGGAGGTCCGTGCGGGAACGCCCTCGTGGGCCTTCCAATACTAGGAGAACGCGCTGATCAGCGTCAATGTCAATGGCCGGCCGGGGCGGCGACGGCCCAGTTCGGGCCGGAGCCGACGTCGACCCGCAGCGGCACCGACAGCTCGTACGCCGCCTCCATCTCCTTGCGGGCGGCCTCGGCGACCTCGTCGAGGCGGTCCTCCTCGACCTCGAAGACCAGCTCGTCGTGCACCGTCAGGACCATGGTCGCGGGGAGCGACTCCAGCGCCGTGTCCACGTGGATCATGGCCAGCTTCATGATGTCGGCGGCGGAGCCCTGGATCGGCGCGTTCAGTGCCATCCGCCGGCCCAGGTCGCGGATCCGGGGGTTCGGCGACTGGAGCTCGGGGAGGTACCGCCGCCGGCCCAGGATCGTGGCGGTGAACCCCTCGGCCGCGGCGAAGGCGACCTGGCGATCCAGGAACTCTCGGATCTTCGGGAACCCCGCGAAGTAGGCGTCGATGAACTCCTGGGCCTCGTCGGGCGGGATCCCCAGCCGCTGGGCCAGTCCGTACGCGCTCATCCCGTAGGCCAGGCCGTAGTTCACCACCTTGGCCCGCCGCCGGAGCTCTGCATCGACCTGGTCGGGGGGCAGGCCGAACACCTTGCCGGCGGTGGCCGCGTGGATATCGGTGTCGGACGCGAATGCCTCGGCCAGGGCCTCGTCCTCGGAGAGGTGGGCCAGAACCCGCAGCTCGATCTGGGAGTAATCGGCGACCACCAGCACGCGCCCCGGAGCGGCCACGAAGGCCTTCCGGATCTGCCGGCCGGTCTCGCCGCGCACCGGGATGTTCTGGAGGTTCGGGTTGAGCGAGGATAGCCGTCCCGTGGCCGCCCCCACCTGGTTGAAGGTGGTGTGCAAGCGCCCCGCCAGGACCAGCTGAGGCAACGCATCGAGGTACGTGGATTTGAGCTTGGCCAGCTCGCGGTAAGAGAGCAGCGCGTCCACGATCGGATGCCGGTCCCGCATCTTCTCCAGGACCGACGCGTCGGTGGACAGCTGCCCCTTCGGGGTGCGCTTGCCGGGGACGAGCTTCAGCTTCTCGTACAGCACCACTCGCAGCTGTGGCGGCGAGTTCAGGTTGAACTCCTCCCCGGCGTGACGGTAGATGTCCTCCTCCAGCGCCCCCATCCGGTCGCCAAGGGTCTCCGATAGCTCCCTCAGGTATTCGATGTCGAGGGCCACGCCCGCGGCCTGCATCCGGGCCAGGACACGAGCCAGCGGGAGCTCCACCTCCTCGAACAGCTGGCGGACCCCGGCTCGCTCCACCTTCTCGGCCATGACCGGGGCCAGCAGCGCCACCGCGGCCGCCTGGGCGGCCGGGTCGCGCCAGGTTTCGCCCAGCGGCAGCTGCCCCTCCTCCTCGGAGGTCCCCTCCGCCCGGCCCAGCACGTCGACGCCGAGGTATCGCTCCGACAACGCCGGCAGCGGGTAGGTGGCCTCCGCGGGGTCGAGCAGATACCCGGCCAGCATCGTGTCGAACGCCACTCCCTCGACCCGGATCCCCAGGCGCAGGGCGGCTGCCTGCAGCTCCTTGGCATCGTGGACCCACTTCGGGCGGGCCGGATCGGCCAGCCACCTCGCCACGGACGCCGGCACCGTGCCGTCCAGTACCAGGCCTCGCCCTGCCCCCTCGCCGGAGCCCAGGCCGAGGGCCGAGGCCTCGGTGCCACGTGCCACCAGCGATACCGCACGTGGACCGCCCCCCGCCAGGACGGAGGCAACGTCCCCGGCCGAGGTCTCCTGGAGCGTCAGCTCCCTCGTCTCCGCCGCCGCGGGGGCCACCCCGGCCTCCTCGAGCCGCTCCAGCAGTGTCCGGAACTCAAGCGAGTTGAACAGCCGGCGCACCGCGTCATCGTCGCGGTCGCCCAGCATGCACCGGTCGGGGTCGATGTCGAGGTCGAGGTCGGCGCGAAGGCGGGCCAGCTCCTTGTTGAGCCGGAGCTGGTCGCCGGCCTCGGCGATGGCCGCGGCGAGCTTCGGCGAGAGGGTCTCGACGTGGGACAGCACGCCCTCGACGCTGCCGTGCTCCTGAATCAGCCGGCTGGCGGTCTTCTCCCCCACTCCCGGCACACCCGGGATGTTGTCGGAGGGGTCACCCTTCAGCGCCACGTAGTCCAGGTACTTCTCCGGGGGCAGCCCGAACCGGGCCTCCACCGCGGCCTCGTCGTAGTCGACGATGTCGGAGATCCCCTTCCGGTTGAACATCACCCGGATGTCGGGGCCTACGAGCTGGAAGAAGTCGCGATCGGCGGTGACGATCACCGCCTCCATCCCTCGATCGCGGGCGCGGACGGCCAGCGTGGCGATGGCGTCGTCGGCCTCGTGGCCCTCGACCTCCACGATGGGGACGCCCAGGGTCTCCAACACCTCTCGGATCAGGCCCATCTGCTCTCGGAACTCGTCGGGCGCCTCGGTCCGGCCGGCCTTGTATTCCGCGTACTGCGCCAGGCG
Source organism: Actinomycetota bacterium (assembly GCA_035640375.1). Classification (GTDB taxonomy): domain Bacteria; phylum Actinomycetota; class UBA4738; order UBA4738; family CALAEC01; genus CALAEC01. The sequence continues at coordinate 2,101 of DASQWG010000243.1, read as the reverse complement.
CTCTGTCGGTGGACCCTTGTCGAACGCCACGGCGATACGGTCGGGACGCTCCTCGGTCAGCAGCTTGATCAGCATCGAGGTGAACCCGTACACGGCGTTCGTCACCTGGCCGGAGGACGTGGCCAGCGACGTGGGCAGGGCGAAGAACGCCCGATAGGACAGGCTGTGGCCGTCGAGGAGGAACAGGCGCTTCTTCGTCACCCGCAGGCCGATTGTAGACTCCCCCCGTGACCCAGCCCGCCCACGAGTACCTCGAGGCCCTGTACGAGATGGCCGAGGAGGGCATCCCCACCCAGCAGGCCCGGCTGGCGGAATGGCTCGACGTCAGCCCCGCGTCGGTGTCCGAAGCCGTGAAGCGGCTCACCAGACACGGTCTGGTCGAGACGGGTGGGAACCGGCGGTTGCGGTTCACCACGGAGGGCCAGCACGTGGCCGAGGCCCTGGTGCGCCGGCACCGGCTGGCCGAGCGCTTCCTGGTCGAGGTGATCGGCCTGCCGTGGCACCTGGCCCACGACGAGGCCACCACATGGGGCCCGGCCATCTCCGAACGCGTGGAGGGCCGGCTCATCGAGATGCTCGAGGATCCCGCCACGTGCGTCCACGGCAATCCGATCCCGGGCTCCCGTCGTCCGGTCGACCAGTCCGGCCTCCGGCCCCTCCACGAGATCGACCCGGAGACGCTCGTCACGCTGGAGCGGCTGACCGAGGACCTCGAGCTCGAGCTCGACGTGATGCGCTACTTCGAGGAGTCGGGGCTGATGCCGGGGGCGCGGATCCGCGTGCTGGCCGTGGCGCCCGACGGGACCATGACGCTCGAGGTGGCCGGGGAGAAGGTGGGGCTGGGGGCGCACCTCGCCGACAACCTGTGGGTCCGGGCTTGACCCGAATCCGATTCGCGCGCTAGCATTAAGCTCACTTGACCATATGCATAAGGTATTCCTAAGACTCGGGGAGGGTCCGACATGGGCGCGGCGTTCCTGATCACGCTCCGGGAGGGCATCGAGGCGGCCCTCCTGATCAGCATCATCCTGGCCTACCTGAACGCGATCGGCCGTCGGGATCGCCACGGCGTCGTGTGGGCCGGGGTCGGCGGGGCCGTGGCACTCAGCCTGCTCGTTGGCGGGATCATCTTCGCCATCGCCGGTGGGCTCTCCCACACCGCCAGCGAGGTCTTCGAGGGACTGACCAGCTACCTGGCCGTCGGCGTGCTGACCTGGATGATCTTCTGGATGCGGCGGAACGCCATCCGGCTCAAGGGCGAGCTCCAGGAGCGGGTCGACGTGGCCCTGGCGTCGGGATCGACGCTGGCCCTCTCGGCGCTGGCGTTCCTCGTGGTGGGCCGGGAGGGGCTGGAGACCGCGCTGTTCCTGTTCAGCGCGTTCAAGGCCAGCGCCGACACCCCGGCCGGCATGACGATCCTGGGGGCACTCCTGGGCCTGGCGCTGGCTGCCGGCCTGGGGATGCTGCTGTACCGGGGCGGCCTGCGCCTCAACCTGCGGACGTTCTTCCGCGTCACCGGCGCGCTGATCCTGGTGGTCGCGGCCAGCCTCCTCGTCTACGGCACCCATGAGCTCCTCGAGGTCGGAGCGTTCCGGTTCCTCGACGGAACCTGGCTGCTGGCCGAGGCCGGGGCCGTGGCCGTGCCCATGAACCTGATCCTCCGCGTCGTGGTGGGACTGGGGGGCGAGGCCACCTGGCTGGAGCTGTCGCTCTGGCTCGTGTACCTGGTGGTGACCGGCGTGCTGTTCTTCCGGCCCCACCGGGTCGCCGTGGCTCGCCCGGCCACGCCCGAGCGCACCGACGCGGTCACCGGATAGCGGCCCCGGGTCGGCCCGGCCCGCTAGACTCCGCGCCACCGTGGCCGACGACGACGCGCTGCCCGGCGGGATCGATCCGGCCCGAGCCGTGGAGCTCGCCAACCGAGCCTTTCGGGATCCGTGACCGGCACCGTCATCAACGTGGCCGCCGTACTGGCCGGGACGGCCCTGGGCACGCTTCTGGGTGCCCGGCTTCCGGAGCGGATCCGGGAGACCGTGATGCACGGCCTCGGCCTATTCACCCTGGTCCTCGGGGTAGCCCAGGGTCTCGAGGCGTTCCGGCC
>DASQWG010000242.1:0-4415 GCA_035640375.1 Actinomycetota bacterium | reverse complement strand
CGTCGTCACCACCGCCGCCGTACGCCCGGTCCCCCAGGGTCGGGTGGCCGACCGAACCCAGATGCACTCGGATCTGATGGGTCCGCCCGGTCCGGGGACGGGCCACCAGCAGCGTGGCGCCGGGGAGGCGCTCCGCGACCTCGACGTCGGTCACGGCCTCGACCCCGGTGCCCCGCCGGACCGCCACCCGGGCCCGGTGCCGCCCCAACGGCGCCTCGATCGTGAAGGCGTCGTGCTCGGCCTGGCCGCGCACCAGGGCCAGGTACTCGCGCTCGATCTCGCGAGCGGCGAGCATCGCGGTGAGCCGCCGATGGGCCTCGTCATTCTTGGCCACGATCAGGAGCCCCGAGGTCCCGGCATCGAGCCGATGGACGATGCCCGGCCGGTCGGGCCCCCCCGCCGGGGCCAGGGGGATCCCCATCCCAAGCAGGCGGTTGACCAGCGTTCCGGACCGCCGTGAGACCGTGGGGTGCGTGACCATCCCGGCGGGCTTGGCCACGACGAGGAGGTGGTCGTCCTCGTACCGCACCGGGACCCCGCCGGGCTCCGGGGGCACGTCGGCCCGTCCCTCGAGACGCGCATCGATCCGCTCGCCCCCGCGGAGCCGGAAGGACTTCGGACGAGGGATCCCATCCACCAGCACCGCCCCCCGAGCGATGGCCCGTTGGACGTCGGCCCGGGGCAGCCCGGACAGCTCGGCCAGGACCGCGTCGAGCCGGCCCGGAGCGGCCTCCAGCCTCACGGGACCGACGGATGGCGACGCACGGCCCGGTCCCGTCGGATGGTGCTGATCAACAGCACCGCCGCACCGATCACGAGCGCAGAGTCGGCCAGATTGAACACCGGCCACACGTGGAAGTCGATGAAGTCGACGACCTCACCGGAGAAGCCGGATCCCCGGATGGCCCGATCGGTGAGGTTCCCTACCGCCCCCGCCAGGACCAGGCCGAGGCCCACGGCCGAGCCGGTCGAGGGGAGGTCCCGCGAGGCGAAAACCACCGCCGCGATCACCAGGACGCTGACCGCCACGAACAGTCCCGGGACGCTCCCGAACAGACCGAACGCCCCCCCGGGGTTCGTGGTGAACCGCAGCTGGACCACCGAGGGGATCACCTCGACGGGAGGCCGGCCCTGGAGCAGCTCCTCGGCCAGGATCTTGGTGACCCGGTCCAGCATGTACGCCGCCCCGGCGGTCCCGTAGAGGAAAAGGGCTCGGCGAGCCCTCAGCCCGCCCGCTCCTCGGCCTTCTTGTCCTTGATGCAGAGGGTCGCGTACGGGAGGGCCTTGATCCGGGCCTTCTCGATCGGACGGCCACAGCGCTCGCACAGCCCGTAGGTCCCCTGCTCGAGCCGCTCCAGGGCGCGCTCGATCTTCTCGCTCAGGTCCTTGATGTTGTTCGTGAGCGACAGGTCCCGCTCGCGCTCGAAGGTGGCGGTGCCGGCGTCGGCGTATTCCTCGTCGAAGGAGACCTCACCGGTCAGCTCGGACTGCGGGTTCCGGAAGGAGGACTCCTCGATCTCCTCCGCCTGCCGCCGGAGCTCGTCGCGCTCGTCCACGAGCCGCTTGCGCAGCTCGCCGAGCTCCTTGGCGGTGAACGGAGACTTCTTCGTGGGCATCGCGGCGCGCACCGTAGCACGGGTACCTGTTCCCAGCAACGGACTTCTCCAATCGGACGAACCGGTCGGCCGTCAAGCCGGGACACCCGCTCCACCCGCTACAATGCCGGGCACAGGCCACGACGGGAACGGGCCGGAGGGGTGGCCCGCCACAGCGAGCCGGGGACGGTGGGAGCCCGGCGGCGAGGTCCCCTTCGGACATCATCCCCGAGCCTCCGCTTCGATCGGCGTGAGCCGGGAGGGGCGGACGGGTCCGCCCGTGACAGCGGAGGCCGGAACGGCCGTAAGCGGGCGGCAGCCGGAAGGCGCCGCCAAGCGGGGGTGGCACCGCGGGGCCCGTGCCTCGTCCCCATGGGACGGGGCACGTTTCGTTTCCGGAGGGAGGAGCGCCGTGACGAGGTTCGAGGCGGTCGACCCGAACGTCGACCTTCCGGCGCTGGAGCGCCGGATGCTCGCGTTCTGGAAGGAGGCCCGGGTGTTCGAGCGGAGCCTCGAGCAGCGGCGCGGGGCGCCGGCCTGGGTGTTCTATGAAGGCCCCCCCACGGCCAACGGGCGCCCGGGCATCCACCACGCCGAGTCCCGCACGTTCAAGGACCTCTACCCCCGCTACCGCACGATGACCGGCCACTTCGTGGCCCGGAAGGCCGGCTGGGACTGCCACGGGCTGCCGGTTGAGCTCGAGGTCGAGAAGGAGATCGGGACGAGGACGAAGCGCGACATCGAGGCCTTCGGGATCGCCGAGTTCAATCAGCGGTGCCGGGAGTCGGTGACCCGCTACGTCGGAGACTGGGAGGACATGACCGAGCGACTGGGCTTCTGGATCGACCTGTCCCAGGCCTACCGGACCATGGATCCCCATTACGTCGAGAGCGTGTGGTGGTCGCTGAAGCAGCTTCACCGGAGAGGCCTGCTGTTCGAGGCGGATAAATCGGTGGCCTACTGCCCGCGGTGCGGCACGGCGCTGTCGGACCACGAGGTCGCCCTCGGCTACGCGACCGTCACGGACCCTAGCGTGTTTGCAAAGTTCGAAATCACCGAGGCACCGGATCCGGCCCTCGTAGGTTCCTCCCTGCTTGCCTGGACGACCACGCCGTGGACCCTGCCATCGAACCTCGGCCTGGCGGTCGATCCTGAAGAGACCTATGTCCGAGTCATCGTCGACGGTCAGGACGTGATTGTGGCCAAGAACCTACGAACTCGTGTCCTTAGTGAGGAAGGGCGCGTGAAACAGACCTTCCAAGGTCGCTTGCTCACGCAGGGGCGTGGGACCAAGTACCGGCCGCTGTACGAGAACGTGAACGCGAATACCCACCGGGTGATCGCGGCCGGTGACTTCGTGTCGATGGAGGAGGGCACCGGCATCATCCACGTCGCTCCGGGTTTCGGCTCCGAGGACCTCGAGATGGGTCGGCGCGAAGGGTGGCCCACGTACCGTCCGATCGACGACGACGGTCGGTTCACCGATGAGACGCCCGTCGAGTTCGTGCGCGGCCTGTTCGTCAAGGACGCCGACCCGAAGATCATCGCCGACCTCGAGGCGCGCGGCCTCCTGCTGAAGGCGGAGACCTACGAGCACACGTACCCGCTGTGCTGGCGCTGCGACACGCCGCTCCTCTACATGGCCCGGACGTCCTGGTACATCCGGACCACGGCTCGGAAGGATCGCCTCCTCAAGGTCAACGAGTCCGTGAACTGGTATCCCGAGCACATCAAGCACGGCCGGTACGGCGACTGGCTGGAGAACAACGTGGACTGGGCGCTCTCCCGGGAACGGTACTGGGGCACGCCGCTGCCGGTGTGGCGGTGCGCCCGGAAGCACGTCACGGTGGTGGGCTCGCTGCACGAACTCTCTCAGCTGGCCGGTCAGGACGTGGACGACGTCGACCCGCACCGGCCCGTCATCGACGAGGTGACGCTGCCCTGCCCCGAGTGCGGCGAGGAAGCCAGGCGCGTCCCCGAAGTCATCGATACCTGGTACGACTCCGGAGCGATGCCGGACGCCCAGTGGGGCTACCACCCCGAGCTGGGGCGCGGCGGAGGGGAGTTCGAGCGCTCGTTCCCCGCCGACTTCATCTCCGAGGGGATCGACCAGACCCGAGGGTGGTTCTACTCGCTGATGGCCGAGTCGACGCTGCTCTTCGACCAGACCTCATACCGGAACTGCGTGGTCCTGGGACTGCTCCTCGACAAGGACGGCCGGAAGATGTCGAAGCGGCTCGGCAACGTGATCGACCCGCTGGAGGTGATGGACCGGTACGGGGCCGACGCCCTCCGGTGGTTCTTCGTGGCGGCCGGGTCTCCGTGGTCCGCGCGCCGGGTCTCGATGGAGGCGGTGGAGGACGGCGTCCGCCGGGTGCTGCTGACGCTGTGGAACACGTTCTCGTTCCTGGTCCTGTACGCCAACGCGAACGACCTCGATCCCTCGTCGGCCGACGTGCCGGCCGCCCAGCGACCGGCGCTCGACCGCTGGATCCTGTCCCGGCTGCACGGCGCCGTGACGGCGGCTCGCGAGGGCCTGGACGGGTACGACGCCACGGCGGCGGCCCGGGCCGTCGCCGGCCTCGTCGACGATCTGTCGAACTGGTACGTCCGCCGAGCCCGGGCGCGGTTCTGGAACGCTGCCGGCGAGAGCGATCCCATCGACGTCGCCGCGGCGCACCGCACCCTCTACGAGTGCCTGACCACGCTGGCCAGGCTCCTGGCTCCGATCACGCCGTTCGTGGCCGAGGCGCTGTGGCGGACGCTGGCGGCCGGGCGGGACGGCGCGCCGGACTCGGTGCACCTCGCCGACTACCCGCA
>DASQWG010000241.1:0-2431 GCA_035640375.1 Actinomycetota bacterium | reverse complement strand
GAGAGGGCGCTGGCAAAGGCGGTGCCGGAAGAATTCTTCGAAGCCCTCGTGCAGGAGGCCCTGAAGGTCCCGGCGCGCGTATGGAGGGACACTTTCGAAGGCTTCTTGGAGGACGATCTTTCCGGAGAGCTCGACAAGATCAAGGTCCCGACCCTCATCGTGTGGGGCGATCGGGATGCCATCCTGAACCGAAGCGACCAAGAGGCGCTCGCGGCGGCGATCGTCGGCTCGCGGCTCGTGGTGTATGCGGGCGCCGGACACTCGCCCCATTGGGAAGAGCCCGACCGCTTCGCGTCCGATCTCGCGTCCTTCATCGAAGACCTGTCCGACTGAGGCTCTCGTACCCTCCGGCCTGTCCCGTACGATGTCCGGAGGACGGTCGGAGTTGAAGTGATCGTGAAGACAGGCCTAGGCGGGTTCACCCGCTTTCACGCCGGCTGTACCCGCGCAACCCCGTAACTCCGATCAGCTAGTGGCAGAGGCGCGACTCAACGGAGGTCATGGCAGTTTGTTGGCCTGGTGTCGGAGGAGGGATTTGAACCCTCACCCGGGGCTACCCGGACTAGGCCCTCAACCTAGCGCGTCTACCAGATTCCGCCACTCCGACGCGGGACCAAGTATACGGGCCCGTCACGATGCGGCCCAGGTCTCCACGTTCCACAGCGGCCCCTCGACGGTGGCGTTGGCGACCGGTCCCCGGATCCCGTCCCGCCACCCGATCGTCACCCGAGGCCGGTACAGCGGCAGCACCGCGGCCACGTCGGCCAGACGCACCTGGGTCTCCCGCAGCGCCTCCTCCGAACCATCGGTGGCCTGCCGGGCCACATCGACCAGCCCGCGGTCCTCCAGCCCCGTCAGGGACTGCCCCCCGCCGGGCACCTCGACCCACCGCCACAGCTCCGGCGACGGGCCGGTCCGGACCTCGACCACGGCCAGGTCGAACCGTCTGGCCGGGAGGAACGAGCCGAACAGCACGTCCGGCTCCAGGGCGACCAGCTCGGCATCGACCGCGGCCCGTTCCAGCTCGGCCTGGATGTAGCGAGCCACCAGGTCCGGGAGCTCCGTCCGCTGATGGACCAGCTCGAGCTCTTCGGTCGCGGGCTCGCCGGTCGGGGGGCCGGTGCCGTAGCCGACCCAAGCTGCCTCGGCGCCGACCTGCTCCGGCACCAGGACCCCGTCGGCCGGCTCGGCCTCGTCCCGGAGTGCCACCTCGAGGAAGCGAGCCCGATCGACCGCATGCGCGATCCGCCGACGCAGGTCGACGTCGCCCACCGACCCGGCATTGAGCGCCAGGCAGACCACATCCGGCCCGGTGGCCCTGGATGTCCCGCCCCCCGCGACCTCGGCCAGGCGACGGCCCCACGAGATCCCCGCCATCGGGGTCACCACGTCCAGCTCCCCCCGGTCGAGGAGCTGGAGAGCCGTGGTTGGATCTGGGACGAACAGCACCTCGAGCCGGTCCACGGCCGGCCGCCCACCCCAGTGATTCGGATCGGCGACCAAGACGACCGAGCGTCCGGGGACCCACCGCTCCAGCCGGTACGGCCCGGCCGTCACCGGCGGCCCCTGGTTCCACCCCGCCACCGAGGCCGGATCCCCCACGTGCGACGGAAGAACGAACCGGCCCGCCGAGAACAGGTCTCGCCAGCCGGGCCAGGGGCCGTCCAGCACGAGCCGGCCGGCCTTCGGCTCGTCGGCCACCACGTCGAGCAGCCGGTCGAAGCCGGTCGGGTTCCACCCCTCGACCTCGGTCCACACCCGCCAGGTGAAGGCCACGTCGTCGACCGTCACGGGCGTCCCGTCGCTCCACACGGCGTCCTCTCGGATGCGGAACCGGACCTCGGTCCGTCCCTCGGCCGACACGACCTCGGGCTCCGCCGCCAGCAGGGAGGGCTCGTACCGAAGGTCCGGCGTGATCCGGTAGAACGACGGCAGCAGGGGGCGGAGCAGGTCCCGCGCCGCCGGCGAGGGCTCGGTGACCGGATTCAGCGTGGCCGGCTCGTCCGGATAGGCGACCCGAAGGGTTCGCAGCGAAGAAGCACGCTCCGGGGGCGGCGGCGGTTGGTCGGCCGGGCACGCCGTGGCCACCGCGGCCAGGACGAGGAACGAGACCGCGGCCCGGCGGCTACCGCGAGAGCGAGGCGGCATCGTACCGGCCCAGCGCATCGACCACGAACCCCCGGATGCCTGGGCGCACGGCCAAGTGCGAGCGGAACCACACCACGGGGATCACGTGCATCCGCTCCAGCGCCAGGCGCTCGACCTCCGCGTAGATGTCCGCGCGGATCTCGGGGGTCCGCTCCGTTCGCCCCCGTTCGAGGAGGTCGTCGAGATCCGGGTCGGACACGTTTGCGTGGTTGTCGGCGGACCGGGACTCGAGAAGCGGTTCCAGGAGGGCCTGCTGCCGTGGATAGTCGGCCGTCCACACCAG
>DASQWG010000240.1:0-5082 GCA_035640375.1 Actinomycetota bacterium | reverse complement strand
CGCCCCACCTGCATCTCGAGGTGCAGCCCGTAGGGGTGCCGGTCCCGCCGATCTCCTACGTGGGACGCTGGCTGGCGGTCACGGAACGCCGGGCCCGATCGTGGGTCGCGTCGCTGAAGGAGCGGCCGAGTTTCCCTGCCGCTATCCGGTCTCCGTATCCGTCCACGATGCGAGAGGCGGGGTTGGGTGCCGTCGGGGGGGAGATCGGATGGCCGGCGCAAGCCAGGCCCGATCTGGGGGGCTCGCCCCTCGAGCGGTGGCCGGGGGTGATGGTGGCGGCGACCGCACTGGTGGGGCTCCTGGGCTCGCGGCTTCGCCCCTTCAGCCGGAGGCGGAGGAGGTCGCGTCAGCCCACAAGCCCCGTGAGGGACCAGGCCGGCCAAGACCCATCTCATCCATCTGCGCTAGAAGAACTCCCCCGATCGGCGGATTACGCGGCCAGCGGTGTGGGTAGGATGGCCGACGAATGATCGAGGGCATCCTCATCGCGGTGATCATGTTCGACCTTTTCGCGCTGGGATGGCTTGCCCACTACCCGGTCGATCCGGGTCATCATCCCCATTCGGGCTCGGACGACTGCTGCATCAGCTTCCCCAAGGTCCCGGATACTCCGGACGAGCTCCTGCGCCTGGCCCAGGACAACAAGGTCTAACTCGGACAGGCCCGCCTCGATCGAGGCGTTCGAGTTGGTCGTGAAGGATATCGGTGCGCGACCCGGCGTCTCTTCAAAACGGGCCCGGGGCCCGGGCCTACCTCTGGCCCTCGAGCATCTCCTTGATCCGCCGGAGGCTGCCCTTGATCGGCTCCTCCATCTTGTCCACGGGCGCGTCGTCCGATTCCACCGTGAACGTGAGCCGGCTGCTCCCCTCCCCCTCGGCCTCCACAGTCATCCACGAGCGGACCTGCATGGGACCGTCGCGGATCACTGCTGCCATGGTGCGGTGGGGTTCGTACTCGGTGATCTCCATCTCCCCCTCGACCCAGGTCTCGCCCCCGCTTCGACGCCGGCGGATCCTGGTCCCAACGCCGATCGGCCCCGGCGTCTCTTGGACCAGGCTCATCTGGGGATCCCAGCGTGGATGGTTCTGGACGTGATCCGTCGCGACGAAGCGGAACACGTCTTCGGGCGGCCGCTCGATCGACTCCGAAACCTTGAGCTTCACGACGGCACCTCTTAGGGTCTCGATACCAACGAGCCTACCAATCCGGCCTCACCTGGCGCTGGACTGATCTCTCAGACGGCACTCATGTAGGTGGTTCGAGACTCGCTATCGCGCCCGAGTCAGAACAAGCCGTAGAACGTGGAGCTGATGGGAGTCGAACCCATGACCTCGTGCCTGCCGAGCACGCGCTCTACCAGCTGAGCTACAGCCCCGGAACGACCCGATTTTAGCAGGCGGCCTCTAGCGCCAGCCCACGCTGGCCACCCGGGCCGGCTCCGTGAACCCCTTCAGCGAGACCTCGCGGGCGTCCGACACCTCCCAGCCTCCGTCGGCGGCGGCCAGCGTCTCTTCCGAGACCAGGATCTCGCCGCCCTCGGCCAGCGCGCCGATCCGGGCCGCCCGATGAACCCCCTTGCCCCGGAAGTCCTCGCCCAGCTCGGTGGCCTCGGCAGCGTGGATCCCGATCCGGACCTGCGGGGCGAACCCGTGGCTCCGGCGGTGCTCGGCCAGGCTGCGCTGGATGGCCACCGCGGCCGTCACCGCGGCGCCCGCGTCCTCGAAGGCCACGAAGAAGCCATCCCCTGCGTGGTCGACCTCCCGACCGCCGTGCTCCTCGAACGCGCGCCGAAGGGTGCGGTCGTGCCACCCGACCAAGTCCTCCCACGCCTCGTCCCCGATGGCCTCGATCAGGTTCGACGACCGCACGATGTCCGTGAACATGAACGTCCGGGTCACCCGTCGCGCCCCGTCCGTCGCCGCCACGACGTCGCCGAGAAGCTCGCTCACGTGGGTCGAGTCGGGGACCGCACCCAGCTTCTCCAGCGAGGAGCGCGCAGCGCGGAGCTCCAGGTCCCCGGTTTCCTGTTCGCCTCGCGCTCGGTACGCCAAGCCGAGGGTCACTCTGGCCAGGGCCGCTTCGTACGGCGCATCGATGCTCCGCCACAGGTCCCAGCCCCGCCTGGCGGCTCGAACCGCGTCGTCCGCCTCACCTCGTTCGACCAGGACACGGGCGCGGGCCACCGAAGCGGTCGCGTGCAGCGCGTCGCTCCCGTACCGCTCGGCGGTGGCCTCGAGCTCGGAGGCGGCGCGATCCGCGGTGTCGAGGTCGCCGGCGGCCACCGACACCTCGACCTGACCGGCCAGGCGCCGGACGCGCAGCAGGGGGTCGTTCGTCTCCTCGAGCGAACGGCGGAGCAGCGCCGCGGCCGCGTCGGGCTTCCCCTGGGTCAGCCGCAGCAGCGCCAGACCCGGCTGCGGGTCCCGGCCGAGCTCGTTCGCTTGCTGGAAGGCCTCCTCGGCGGCGGCCAGGTCCCCCATCCGAAGACGGATCTCCCCGACCTCGTAGAAGCCGTCGCCGGCGAACGCCGGAAGGCCGTGATCGATCAGCTCGGTGCAGGCCTGCCGGGCTTCGTGCTCGGCCTCCGCCCAGGAGCCCCGGAGCCGGATGATCTCGGCTCGATGGACGCGACAGAGCCCGGGGAAACCGCTGATCGCCTGGCGCTCGCACCAACGCTTCGCGGCCTCGGTCCACTCGCCGGCGCGGCGGTACTCGGCCAGCTCCTGGCAGGTGCTGATCATGTTGCAGTACACCATCCCGGTCACGTTCGGGCGCAGCTCCCCACTTACCGCCGCGACGGTGGCCTCGTCGAGGAGCGCCAGCCCTTCCTCCGCGTCGCCGAGGCCGACCATGGCCATCCCCTGGTACACCAGGGCCAGCGCCTGGAGGTTGGGGTCCCCGTACCGCATCCCCATCTCCACGGCCCGGGCCCCCACCTCGACGGCCGGTTCGAACTCCCCCGACATCTGCGCCGCGCGCGCTCGCATCATCTCCAGGTACCCGTGGGCGAGGGACTCCGGCCGGTCCCGGAGCGCCCGTTCGGCTCGCTTGAACCAGGCGGCGGACAGCGCACCCTCGAGCCGACTGCTGTGGTCCCGGACCAGCCACAAGGCCACCATGGCGGCCTTCTCCGGGTCTCCCGCCTCCAGGTGGCCGGCGTAGGCCCGCTCTCGGGCCGAGATGCAGGCGTCGATCTCCCCCGACCACCACGCCGCCTCGCCGAGCAGCTCGAGATCCGAAGCCGACAGCTCCCCGCGTTCGTCTTCGGCGCGGAGGAGATCGAACGCCTCGCGCCAGGCATGCCGATCCAGGGCGTCCCGGGCGGCGGCGAGCGGGTCCTCGATGGTGCGCTGAGTCACCGCACGATGGTACGCCGGTTTAGCCGCTCCGGACGGCCGGGGCCTCCCAGTCCACTGTGGGAGCGTCGGCCCACAGCCGCTCGAGGTCGTAGTACTCCCGTTCCTCGCCGCGGAAGACATGGGCCACGAAGTCCACGAAGTCGAGGAGGACCCACCGGCCCTCGTGCTGGCCCTCTCGCCGCACCGGCTTGACCCCGTGCGCCTTGACGGCCCGCTCGATCTCCTCGGCCACCGTGCGGACCTGACGGTCGGTGGTCCCGCTAGCGATCACGAAGTAGTCGGTGATCCCGATGAGCTCCCCGACGTCGAGGATGACGATCTGCGAGGCCTGCTTCCCGGCGGCGGCTCGGGCCGCGGCGACGGCCAGGTCCCTGGACCCGCTCACGCCCCTCCGAGGTGCGCGTTCACGAAGTCCTCTCCCACCACGATCTGGACGTCCGCCAGGCCGGTGGGCTCGGCCATCAGGACCTCTCCCACCCCGAGCAGGCCCTGGGCCCGCTGGGCCGCGGCCAGGTCTCCCTCCGACAGCGCGATGATCTTCGTCGTCTTCACCCCGAACGTGTTCGCATTGCCCGTCGACATCAGACGGTAGCCCTCCGGGACCAGGATCCGGGCCACTTCCTCCCCTACCCCCGGACGGCCGACCCCATTCAACACCACGATGCGGACCTCGGCACCCGCGTGTGGCACGAACAGGTCTTTGACCAGCGTCTCCAGGCCCTGCTCATCGGGCCGCAGCAGGCCGGCGCCGAGGTCCACCACCGGCAGGCCGTAGAGCGCCATCGGCTCGGGCGAGCCGGCGGCCAGGACGGGCCGGAGCGGCTCGGGGAACCCGGCCACGGCGTCGGGGTTCGCCGCCACACCGTCTCTGATCCCCTCGAGGACGTCCTGCCACCGGAGGAACCGCTCGTCGGGGAGCGCCCCGGGCTCCATCACCGTCAGGTACTGGATCACCTGCGCGCCGGCCATCGGCTGGTCGGCCACCTCGATCGTTCCGAGCGCGTCGACCGCAGCCTGGAGCTCCGCGGTGGTCGAGTCCACCGACCCGTCCATCCGAACGCCGAGGAGGTTCTCGAGCGCCACGCCGACGAGGCCGACGTCGCCACCCGCGGCGGCCTCGCCCACCGTCCCCAGTCCCTGGCCGGGCACGTTGATCGTCACATCGGCAGGGACCGCCAGGATCACCGGCGGCTTCACCCCGGCGGCCAGGATGGCCACGAAGGTCGCGTCCGGCGCCTCGTCGAGCCGAACGGTCCAGGCGACCACGTTCTGATCCGGAGGCGTCACCAGTCGGCCGTCCCCGTCGCCCTCGCCGGGCAGCGTCACCGGGAGCACCTTCGGCGCCACCGCACCGACCACGGCGGCCACGGCCACGAACGCCCCGAACCTCGCCCATCTGGCCACCCGGGCCCGGGATCGCCGGGGCTCGGGGGGCGCGGGCTGCGTCTTCGGCCGCTCGAGCCGCGGTGCGGGGCGCACGGGGGGGTACGGGACGACCTCGATCGGAGCTGTGGATGACCGCTCGACGTCTGGGGCCACGGCCCGTTCGGATACGACCGCCGAGGGACTTGCCCCGACATCCGCAGCCAGCGCTGACAACTCATGCATCGCGCTCGGCGACGGCTCCACTGGCGCGAGCTCCACCACGGGCTCGACGTCGGGCTCGACCCGTGAGCCCCACGCGTCCGCGGAGGGCACCGCTTCGGTCCCCGAAGCGGGCGCC
>DASQWG010000239.1:0-2012 GCA_035640375.1 Actinomycetota bacterium | reverse complement strand
GGGCGCCTGGCCGAAGAGCACGGTCCGCCGATAGCCGTCGATCACCGCCGCCAACGGGTTCAGGACGACATACAGGACCTGGAAGCGTTCGGGGACCACGTCGATCCCATAGGCCACCGGAGTGGCGAACAGGCCGAGCTGGAGGAGGATCGGAAGCGCGTGCCGCAGGTCCCGCAGGTACACGATGACCGCCGACACGACCAGAGCGATCCCCAGCGTGAACCCGATCTGGATCAGGAGCAGGAGCGGAGCCCAGCCCGAGGTGGCCCGAGGGACGAACCCGAACACCGCGAACAGCACCCCCAGGGCCCCAAGGGCCACCGCCATGTCGAGGCCGGCGACCGCGACGCTGGCGATGGGGAACACCGCCCGGGGGAACGACACCTTGTTCAACAGGGGGATGTTCTGGATCAGGCTCTGACCGCCCTGACTGATCGACGTCGAGAAGAACGTCCACGGCAGCAGTCCCAGGTAGGCGAAGAGCGGGTAGGGGGCGGGGCCCGTGTCGATGTTCGCAAGCCGATTGAAGAACAGGGTGAACACGGCCATAAGGGCGAGCGGGGTGACCACGGCCCAGGCGAACCCGAGCACGGCCTGCTTGTACCGGGCTCGCAGCTCTCGCTCCGCGAGCGTGCGCACCAGCTCTCTGCTTCGCCACAGCTCCAGCAGCGATCGGCTGAGCTGCAGACGCCTCCGGTACCGGAGCTCCGGCGGCGGAGCCGTCAGCGTCTCGCCGGACGTGGTCACGACCCGTACCGCTCCGTTCCCCAAACCGACTTGATGGCCTCAGCCAGAGGCGCCGGCCGGTCGAGGGTGGGCACGATCAGGCTGAACAGCGGCCGCTCCATGTCAGCTTCCCCACAGCCGGTGGTAGATCGCCTCGACGCGGTGCGAGGCGACCGCGATGTCGAACTCCCCGCCACGACGGGCGGCCGCCGCCGTCATCCGGGCTCGCAGCTCCTCATCGCGCACCAGCGTCGTCAGCGAATCGGCCAGGAGGTCGGGACGGGACGGTGGGACGAGGAGTCCCTCTTCGCCGTGCGTCACGCCTTCCGGGATCCCCCCCACCTCGGTGGCCACCACGGGCACGCCGAGGGCCAGGGCCTCCATCAGGGCGAGCGGGAGCCCCTCGAACAAGGAGGCCAAGACGAAGATGTCGCAGGCCGCCAGAACGCGGGTGGCATCCGAGCGGAAGCCCGCGAATCGGAACCGATCGCCGAGCCCCAGTTCCCGGTGCAGCTTCCTGATCCGGCGCTCCTCCGGACCACGGCCGACGGCGATGAACGTCGCTCGCGGCTGGGCGTCGAGGACCAGACGAGCCGCCCGCAGGAGATCCGGATAGGCCTTCTGCGGTCGGAAGTGGGCGATGGTCCCGATCAGGACGTCGTCCGGCCCGATC
Source organism: Actinomycetota bacterium (assembly GCA_035640375.1). Taxonomy (GTDB): domain Bacteria; phylum Actinomycetota; class UBA4738; order UBA4738; family CALAEC01; genus CALAEC01. The sequence goes on along the minus strand of DASQWG010000239.1, from coordinate 613 downwards.
CCGAGCCGAGCCCGCTCCTCCTCCCGGGATCGGCCCACCGCCCGGACGGCCTCGACGTCGATGCCGTGAACGACCACATCGACCCCATCCCTTCGGCGCCGGGGGATGGACTCACGGACGGCCCGCGAGACGGCCACGGTGGCGTCGTCGAGCCAGAACGTGGCCGCGTTGAGGATCCGTGACGCGGGAACGTAGCCCCACCAGGGAACGTGTTCGGTGTACACGATCCGGGGCCGAACCTTCCGAGGTAGCGATCGAAGCGCCAGCCGAGCGATGCCGGCCACGTACGGCGAGTGGATGTGCACGATGTCGTACCGACGCTCGCGAACCAACCGGCGAAGGCGGCCCGCCCACCGGAGGTCCCACTCCCGGCCGCCGTGCAGGCAGTGGACGGCGACCCCGGCGTGCTCGAGCTGGTCGACCAGGCCGCGCTTCCAGGGCAGGAGATAGGCGGCCTCGTACTCGAAGCCGTCGCCGTCCCGGACCTCGGCCAGCATGGTCAGGAGCAGCTCCGCCCCCCCGGGATCCAGGCCCTTGATCAGCCACAGGACCCGGATCGGCGCACCGGCTCGCGGCTCGGCAGGGGCGGCGGCGTGGCGCGGGTCGCTCACGC
>DASQWG010000238.1:0-3525 GCA_035640375.1 Actinomycetota bacterium | reverse complement strand
TGGATGACATGATCGAGGCGATCCGGCAGCAGCTCGGCCGGCTCGGGGAGCGCGAGCGGACGCTGGTCGTGTTCACCTCGGACAACGGCTACGTGTGGGGCGAGCACGGTTGGATCGACAAGCGTCTCCCGTACACGAACGCGATCCAGGTGCCGATGCTCGTGCGATGGCCCGGCCACCTCCCGGGCGGGGCGGTCGATGGGCGCCTGGCCACCAACCTCGACCTCGCGGCCACGATCTTCGACGCGGCCGGCGTGGCGCCCGGCCACCAGCTCGACGGCCGGTCCCTCCTCGATCCCTGGGACCGGGATCGCCTCTTCTTCGAGTACTGGTTCAACGGCGAATCCACCATCCCCACGTGGCGCTCGATCCGAACCCGCGCCTATCAGTACATCGAGACCTACGCCGAGGGGACAGGCGCGATCGAGTCGCGGGAGTACTACGACCTCGTGAATGACCCCTTCCAGCTGATGAACCTGCTGGGCGACGGCGACCCGCTGAACGACCCGCCCCCGGACGAGGTCGCCCGGCTCTCGCTGCAGGTCGATCGCGACCGCCGCTGCGAGGGCACCACCGGACCGGAGGGCTGCCCGTGAGGCGGGCCGTCGTGGCGGCCGCGGCGCTGTGGGCGCTCTCCCTGGCTCCGGTCCCCGGCCAACCGGCGTCCGCCCAGCAGGGCGGACGGCCCAACGTGCTGATCATCCTCACCGACGACCAGCGCGTCGAGTCGATGGGACCGATGCGCCGGACCCGGGGCCTGTTCAAGCGGGAGGGGACCGAGTTCGTCAACGCGTACGCCACCACGCCGCTGTGCTGCCCCTCCCGTGCGTCGATCCTCACGGGGCGGTACGCACACAACCACCGGGTCCGCACCAACGCCGACGCGCACGAGCTGGATCCGAAGTCGACCCTCCAGGCGTATCTCGGCGATGCCGGCTACCGGACCGGGATCGTGGGCAAGTACCTCAACAGCTGGACCGGGCGACCGTCGCTGTTCGAGCGGTGGCACACGTTCGAGAACGTGGCGAAGTATCGGGGCGCCCGGTTCAACTCGAACGGCGTGGTCCACAAGGTCAAGAAGTACTCGACCGACTACATCGGGGACCGGGCCAGGGGGCTGATCCGCGAGTTCGAGGCGACCGACTCGAGGCCCTGGTTCCTGGTGGTGGGGACGTGGGCGCCGCACACCCCATCCCAGGCGGCCAAGCGGCATCGGAACACCAAGGTGGGGAAGTGGGCCGGCAACCCGGCGGTATTCGAGTCCGACCGCAGCGACAAGCCGCCCTACGTGCAGGCGAAGAGCGCCGCGTTCAAGGGCGGCCAGCGCCTGCGGGAACGGCAGCTCCGAACGCTGAAGGCCGTCGACGAGATGGTCCACCGTCTCTTCGGCGCGCTGGCATCGCTCGGGGAGGCCGACGACACGCTGGCGTTCTTCCTGTCCGACAACGGGATCATGTGGGCCGAGCACGGGATGAAGTCGAAGACGACGCCCTATACGTCGGCGATCAAGGTGCCGTTCCTCGTTCGCTGGCCCGGCCGCTTCGGGCAACGAGTGGCCGATGCGAGGATCGCCGCCAACATCGACGTCGCCCCCACGGTCCTGGAGGCGGCCGGCATCACGCCGGATCCCGACTACCCGCTGGACGGCCGCTCGCTCCTTGACCCCCGCACCAGGGAGCGGCTCCTCCTCGAGCTCACCGGCGGCAACAACCAGATCGACGCGCCGACGTGGTCTTCGACGCTGACACCGGCGTACCAGTACGTCGAGTACTACGACGACGTCACCGGAGCGGTGACCTTCCGCGAGTACTACGACCTCGTGAACGATCCGTTCCAGCTCGAGAACCTCCTGGGCGATGCCGACCCCGCCAACGACCCGCCGGTCGACGAACAGATCAGCCTTCGCCTCCAGCTGGCTCGGGACCGAGGATGCGAGGGCACCGAGAGCCTGGATCCCTGTCCGTAGGCTGATCGTCCTCGGGGTACCCTGACCGGGATGGCCGGTCAGGAGGAGCGTCGATCGAACGCTTCGGAGATCGAGGTGCGGCCGCTGTACGGGCCCCACGACCTCGCGGGGGTGGAGCCCGAGCGGGACATCGGCCTCCCCGGCGAGGCGCCGTACACCCGAGGCGTGTACCCCTCGATGTATCGGGGGCGGCTCTGGACGATGCGCCAGTACGCCGGCATGGGCTCCGCCGAGGAGACGAACCGACGGTTCCGGTACCTCCTGGACCACGGTCAGACCGGGCTCTCGGTGGCGTTCGACCTTCCCACGCAGATGGGCTTCGACTCCGACCACGCCCGGGCCGAAGGCGAGGTCGGGCGGACCGGCGTGGCCATCGACTCGGTCGAGGACATGGCTCGGCTCCTCCAGGGGATCCCGCTCGACCAGGTGACGACGTCGATGACGATCAACGCCACAGCGGCGATCCTGCTCCTCCTGTACGAGCTGGTGGCCGAGGAGCGCGGGATCGACGTCGCGAGCCTCTCGGGCACGGTCCAGAACGATCTGCTGAAGGAGTACGCGGCCCGAGGGACCTACATCTACCCGCCGAGGCCGTCGATGCGGCTGGTCACCGATCTGTTCGCGTACTGCGCGGACCGGATCCCGCGGTGGAACACGATCTCGATCTCCGGCTACCACATGCGCGAGGCCGGGGCCACGGCCGTGCAGGAGGTGGCGTTCACGCTGGCCAACGCCATCGCGTACGTGCGGGCCGCCATCGACGCCGGCCTCGGCGTTGACGACTTCGCCCCGAGGCTGTCGTTCTTCTTCGCCTGTCACATGGACTTCTTCGAGGAGGTGGCGAAGTTCCGGGCGGCCCGGCGGATGTGGTCCCGGATCATGACCGACGACTTCGGCGCGAAGGATCCGCGCTCCGCGATGCTGCGGTTCCACACGCAGACCGGCGGCGCCACGCTCACCGCGCAGCAGCCCGAGAACAACATCGTCCGAACCGCCCTCGAGGCTCTGGCCGCGGTGCTCGGCGGGACCCAGTCGCTGCACACGAACTCGTTCGACGAGGCCCTGGCCCTGCCCAGCGAGCGGGCGGTCAAGATCGCCCTCCGCACCCAGCAGGTGATCGCGCACGAGTCGGGCGTGCCGAGCACCGTCGATCCCCTGGGGGGTTCGTACTTTGTCGAGTCGATGACGAACGAGATCGAGGGCCGGGCCCGCGAGGACCTCGATCGGATCGAGGGGATGGGAGGCGCGGTGGCCGCCATCGAGGCCGGCTGGATCCAGGACGAGATCCACGAGGCGGCGTTCCGCATCCAGCAGGGGGTCGAGTCGGGAGATCGGGTGGTGGTCGGGGTGAACCGGTTCGTGGAGGACCGGGAGGAGCCGGTGGAGCTCCACCGGGTGGACGAGACAGCCGTCGGGGCGCAGGTTGACCGCCTCCGAGCGCTCCGGGAACGACGGGACGGCGAGGCCGTGGACCGTGCCCTCAAGGAGGTCGAGGAGGCCGCCCGGGGAACCGACAATCTCCTGTATCCGATGCGGGAAGCCCTCCGGGCTCGGGCCAC
>DASQWG010000237.1:0-2712 GCA_035640375.1 Actinomycetota bacterium | reverse complement strand
CACCGATCGACATGGCGATGATGCCGGTCGTCGAAGTGGACGAGAGGCTGGCGTCGACCGTGTCGCCGTCCGTGTGCAGGTTGTTGCACTGCCCCTTGGCGCACTCGCCCACGGCGTCGGAGACGTCGAACTCGGCGGACTCATCCGAGGTCATGTTGGCGTTGGTGGCCATCAGGGTGAAGTCCAGGCCGTGGAGGTCGATGTTCGGCCCGGGGGTGAACGTGGCCACCCCGTTCACCGCGTCGGCGCCCACCGTTCCTCCCAGTTGAGCCGGATCCGCGGGCGGGTTCGGATCGTGCCCGATCGCCAGTGCGACGTGGTCGGCGGAGAAGGTGACCCTCGTCCCGGGCGAGGAGTTGGGGTAGGTGGCGCTGAGCACCTCGGCGGCGATCGAGGCCCCGTTCAGGACCCCATCCACCGCGTCGTAATCCGTGTCGGTGATGGTCTGGCCGACCTTCGCGCTTCCGGGCTGCGTGGTCCAGTTGAGCTGGCAGTTGCCGGTGACGGAGGTGACCCGCTGGCTCGCCGCCTCGTTGAGCGTGAAGTCGTTCCGGGTGCCGTTGAAGTCGTTGGACTGCTTGGCGGCGAAGTTCCACTGGTTCGAGCCCGTCTGGACGCAGGGCGCCTCCGCGGTGAACTTAACGGTCACCGAAGAGGCCGCTGCCAGGTTGAGGTTCCGAAGCTGCAGCGTGCTGCCGACGATAGCCGCGCTACCCGCGGCGGGCTGCTGCGTCACCGCCAGGTAGTGGAAGCCCGATGGCGTCGTCACGTTGATGGATCCCAGGGACTGGGATCCCGCCTGGTTCGACACGGCGAGGGTGTACTCCCGCGTCTGCCCTGCGCCGACGCTATTCGGCGACACCGTCACCGAGTACACCTTCTGAGTCGGAGCGGCCTGCGCCGGTACCGCCAGCAGGACGGTAGCGACCAGCGCCAGCAGAGCACGAGAAAGGATCCGCGAGTGGTGAGAGACGTGGCTGGTGAGCATGACTACTCCTGATCGGGGGGCAGGAGTCGATCGTTCCACGGCCAGCACCAGCGGTAAATAGCCCGAATTGACTATCTTCCGGGAGGCCCGGCGGGCCCCCGGGACTACGCTCTCTTGAGGGCCCGTTCGGCCTTCTGGAGCCCCCTCTTCGCCTCGGTCCGGTCGGCCTTCCTCCCTCTGACCTGGTCCTCGGCCTCCCGGGCCCGTTCCGCGATCTTCTTGGCCTCGGCGGCCAGGGTGCGGGCCCGCAGCTCGGCCCGGCGGACCTCGTCCTCCGCTTCCGCGAGGCGGCGGCGGGCATCTTCGAGGGCGCGCTTGCGCCGGTCCTCCTGCGCTCGCGCTTCAGCCGCTTCATCGCTCTTCGACCTCCCGCCGGGGACCACCGCGAGGCCACCGAGGGCCTCGAACCCCCTGGCCCCCTCCAGAGGCCGGGTGAGGCGGCCCGACTGCAGCTCCTCCCCCGCTCGAGGGTCGGCCGACGCTGCCTCCAGCGTGGCTTCCATGGCTCGGCGCACGCCGTCGGTGACCGCGCCTTGCTCCGCGGCGATGCCGCTGGCGGCCTCGATGAGCCTCGCCATGAGCTCTCGCCGCCAGTGGCCCGCCTGGCGCAGGGCCTGGGGGTCGGCCCGCCGCTGGACCTCTCGGAGCTCCTGACCCGCCTGGAGCAGCTCGTCGACCTCTCGGCGCTGGCGGCGAACCAGCTGGTTGAGGGCCCACGCGGGGAGTGTGGGCTTGCGGAGCTTCTTCACCTCCGAGGCCAGGTCGCTCTCCCCGCGCTCCCGTAGGGCGGCGCTCAGGCGGTCACGTTCCGCAACGAACTGGTCCGGGGGAGCCTCGAACAAGCGGTCGATATCGTCTTGCGCCACCGCCCCCATCATGCCTCCTCTCAGGAGGGCATGACGGGATCCCGCGGACCAGAGGATCCGTCAGCAACGCCCCATCGGCGGCTGACCGAGTCCCCCGGGCTTACGGGATCCTGTCCTCGATCTCCCACGCGTGATCCAGGGCGTGCCACGTCACACGGCGCACGAAGTAGCGTGGCGTCCACCGGCGGCCTCCGCGCGGCCCCCGCGACGGGATATCACCGCGAACCGATGCCGCCAGCCCCTGAAGGACGGCATCGCGGACCCCCTGGCGGCGGGCGGCCGCGTCTCGCTCTCCCCGTGGCGCCTTCCATCCCAGAGCCTTGACGTAGGACTCCTCCGCCTCGATGACGTGCCGGACGATCCCATCGAGGCTGCGGCCACCGCCGCGCGGACCGGTCGTCAGCCTCTGGCCGTGGGCGCCCTCCTCCGCCCGATCGAACGCGCGCCAGCAGGCCCGCAGCAGCCGCTCGAACCGCCGGCGGTCCCCCTCCTCTACGGGATGGCGATCGGCGCCGGCCTCAACCCCCGGCGCCCCGAACTCCGTGGTGGCGTTGCCCCTTCGCCGTTCCACCACCCGAAGGGCAGCGCGCTCGCGGGGAGCGCGGAAACCGAGGCGGGCACCAGCGATGGCACGCTGGTAGCGCGGACCGCTTCCGAACAGCGCAGCCAGCGCGGCCTCCGGGTCCCTGCCGGGCCGGCACCAGCCCGGCCAGTCGAGCGCCGAGGCGAACGTCCGCTTGGGGGCGATCTCCAAGTAGACCTCGATCACGCGATCAGCCTCCGATCCTGAGAACTCCCCGTCAAACGCCTCCACGGCGGTCTTGGGCGGTTGCGCCGGGACACGATGTGGCTCTGGCC
>DASQWG010000236.1:0-2850 GCA_035640375.1 Actinomycetota bacterium | reverse complement strand
CGAGTATGCTCCGCGGCATCGCCGGATCGAACCTGGACGCCGCCCGCCTCCGGGAGGCCCTCGGTGAGGTCCTCCGTGACGCACGACGGCGCCTCGGGCTGACGATCCGCGAGGCCGCGTCCCGCTCCGGGACCCGGTTCCGACCGTCGGCCATCGGTGGCTACGAGCGCGGCGAGCGGGCCATCTCGCTGGAGCGATTCTGCGACATGGCCGCGCTGTACGGGATCCCGCCCGACCGGCTGCTGGCCGACGTCCTCGACCGCCTGCGCCCCGAGGCCCGGGCCGAGGTCGTGGTCGACCTGACCCAGCTCGAGCTGCTGCCCGGCGAGGAGCCTCGTCGGGCCGCCGAGCTCGTCGACCGGGTCCGCCGGCAGCGCGGGAGCGAGGCCGGCGACCTCATAAGCCTCCGCGCCGGCGACATCGAGGCCCTGGCGATGGCGTTTCGGCTCCCCGCGGGCGACCTGCTTCGCCGCCTGGAACCGGCCATCCAGATCCGCGAGCCGTCGCGGCCGGCAAACCGGTAATCGGCCTCGGCCTTCCCGGACGGCGCCGGTACGATGCCGGGTGTGACCCACGGCTCCGTCACCACCGCCGAGCCTTTCTCCCTCCAATCCAACCGGACACCTCGCCGCGACGGTCGCCGGCTCCGCCTCGTGCTGCCGCTCTCGGGCGCGCTGCTCGTCCTTGCCGTCGCGGCAGGCCTGGCGCTGCTGCTCCGGGCCCGGACGCCGCTCGTTGAAGCGCGCGCGGCGATGTTGAAGGGGCGAAACGCGGTCTTGGCCGGGGATCTCCAGGCGGCCGGCATCGCCTTCGCCCGCGCCGATGCGTCGTTCGACGACGCGCTCGAGACCATCGACAATCCGCTGACACGGATCGCGTCGTGGATCCCACTGGTCGGCCAGACCCCCGACGCGGTTCGGGCCGCCGCCGAGGCGGGCAGGCTCATGGCTCGAGCGGGGGTGGGCCTGACCCAGGCCGCGGAGGACCTCCCAGGGGGTGTGGGCGCCCTGGCCCCGCGTGACGGAACCATCCCGCTGGAACCCCTCCGCTCCCTGACCACACCGCTGGCTCGGGCCCTGGTCCTGGCCGACCGAGCCACGGTCCTCCTGGAGCAGGCACCTCGGTGGGTTGTCCCGGCTGAAGTCGCCGAGCCGCTGGAGTCGTTCACGATCGAGGCTCGCGGGGCACGTCGGGCCCTGGCGGCCGCCACCGCGACCGCCTGGGCGCTTCCGGCTTTCCTGGGAGCCGACGGGACGAAGCGGTACTTCCTCGGTGCGCAGAACCCCGCGGAACTGCGCGGCACGGGAGGGCTCATCGGCGCCTACGCCATCATGACTGCCGAGGAGGGTCGTATCGAGGTGGGGCCTTTCCTCGACGTGGAAGAGCCGGATTTGGCCGACGTGGCCCCACTCCCGCCACCCGGGCCCGACTACGAGGCCCTGTACGGGAGCAATTTCCGGTCGCTGTCGAACGTCAACCTGACACCCGACTTCCCCACGGCGGCTAGGGCGATCGAGCGCTTGCATGAGGCCACCACCGGAACCGCGGTGGACGGGACGATCCTGGCGGACCCCCAGGCGCTCTCGTTCCTGCTGCGGGCCACCGGGCCGGCCACCGTCCCGGCCACGGGCACGACAGTCGACGCCGATTCCGTGATCCCCTTCGTGGCCAACGAGGCCTACACCCTGCTCCCGAACGACGTGGCCCGCAAGCAGGTCCTCGGCGACGTGGCGGCCGAGGTCCTGAACCGATTCCTCAGCGGCGCCGCAGCGGAGGATCCCGCGGCGGCCGGCCGGGCGATCATCGAGGCGGCCGCCGGTGGCCACCTCCTGCTCCACTCGGCCGACCCGGCCATCCAGGTCGGGCTCCAGGTCGCGGGGGTGACGGGAAACCTGGCCGATCCCGGAGGTGACTTCGTCGGCGTGATGGCCAACAACGCGGCTGGCAACAAGATCGACTTCTACGCTCGGCGATCCCTGGACTACGACGTTGTGCTCCTCGAGGACGGCTCCGCACAGGGCGAGCTCGGGGTGACGATCGCGAACGAGGCGCCCACGACCGGGCAGCCCGGGTACGTGATCGGGCCCCACCCGTTCCTCGACGCCGCGCCGGGGGACAACATCACGAACGTCCAGGCCTACTGCTCGACGGCCTGCCGATTCCAGGGCGTTCGCCTCGACGGAGCCCGGGTGGCAGTGTGGCGTCGGACGGAACGGGGCCACCCGGTGGTCGTGACCGGCATGAAGATCCCGTCCGGGAGCGCCGGACGCCTCGAGTACGCGTGGACGGCCGCCGACGCCTGGAGCGAGGAGGCCGGCCTGATCGTGTACCGCCTCACCGTGCAGGGCCAGCCGACCATCGTCCCGACCGTCATCCAGCTCTCGGTGGCCATCCCCGAGAACGCTTCGGTCGCCAGGACCAGTCCCGAGATGACGATCGAGGGGGACCGGGTCGCCTGGGAGGGAGAGCCGGGCACTGTGGCCACCTTCGAGGTGGCCTTCAAGCCATCCTAGGAATCGGCGGAGCGCAGAGCACCCTTCGATCAGACCGCCGCTACCATGCCTCGTATCACGCAGGGATCGGTCGACACGGCCCCCAGCGCCCAGCGGAGGGGCAGACACCGAGCTCCCCAGGCGGGGCGACCCCGGTTGGGCCGGACGCTCCTGGCCGTGGCGGCGATCGGGGTGGTCGCGGCCGGGACGGGGCTCGTGCTCATGCTTCCGGCACGAGGGGCACTCCAGCAGGGCCGGACAGCGCTCCTCAGCGCAAGGACGGCCCTGACCCAGGGCGATCTCTCAGCCGCCGGACGGTCCTTCGCCGAAGCCGAAGCCGCGTTTGGACGAGCGGCGG
>DASQWG010000235.1:0-5717 GCA_035640375.1 Actinomycetota bacterium | reverse complement strand
TGGAGAAGCGACGGAAGAGCCGTGCGTGCTCCCTGGGTTCGATGCCCGGACCCCGGTCGACAACGCTGAAGACGACCTCACCGTGAAGACGCTCGACGGACAACTCGACGATCTCCCCCTCGGGGGCGTACTTCTGAGCATTCGACAGCAGGTTCCGGAACACCTGCTGCACGCGTGCCAGGTCCGCCAGCACGAGGGCCGTTGGCTCCACCTCGACCCGAACGTTCAGGCGGCCGCGCAGCCCCTCCGACGACTCCGCCGCTTCCTGAACGAGCTGGACGGCAGGCAGGGGCCGAGGGATGACGGCGAAGGCCTGGCGCTCGAAATCGGCGGCGGTGGCGGCGGATTCGGCCAGGGCCCGCAGCCGATCCGTCTCCCGGTCGATCCGGGAGACGAATTCCCGCCTGGTCTCGTCATCGAGGCTCTCCCACACTCGCGCCAAGGTGACGGAGAGACCGCGGATCGAGGACACGGGGTGCATCAACTCATGGGTGAGGAGCTCGAACAGCTGGGCTCGAGCTCGATCGGCCTCCTCGAGCTGTTCGACGCGTCTACGCTCGTCCGCGTACGCCGTCGCCAGCCGTTCTGATCGATCGCGCTCGGTGGCGTAGGTTCGGCTGACGTCGCGTGCCAGCCCGAGCAGGACGGCGACAGAGAACGCCAGTCTGAGGAGGTCCCCCGTGGACAGCCGAGAGGTGAACACCGTCGGCAGGAGCGCGTAATGCACGTGGCTGAACGCGGCCAGCACCAGCGCGGGTGGGAGCCAGCGCGGTGTCTCCTCGCCCCGCTGCATCCGGCGGACGAACGCGACCGCTGCCACCAGGTACGCGACCGTTCCAACCAGTCCGAGACCGATGTCGACGGCCGTCAACCCAGGAAGGACGCCCGGGATCCGTTCGGGCGGGAGCTCCGCCCCCTCCGTGGTGAGGGCGGGGAGATCGTCCCCCAATGCCCACAGCGCGGCGTCGACCGCGATGAGGACCGCCATCCACCACAGGGCGGTCCGGGCGAAGCGACGTGCGGCTTGTCCCGGGGGATCGGGCGGCCGTCCGTCCGCGAAGGCCCCGGCCAGGAACAGACCCGCCCCGATGAGGCGGCCGGCGGCCCAGATGAAGAGCGCCAGGCGGGGCCCGATGCGCTCGGCGGGCACGAAGATGCCGAAGACGGCACGGTTCGATCCCAGCACCAGGAAGGCCACCCCGACGAAGACCCACAACCGATGCCCCGAAAGCGAATAGCGAAGGTATGCCAGCGCCACCGCCAACAGGGCCACCATGGCGCCGGCGGCCTCGATGGCCACGTCGAAACGAGGGATCCGAACGCTCAGCCGAAGTGCCGGCACCAGCACGAGTGCCAGCGAGAGCGCGGTGGCGAGGAGGAACGTGAGGACGACGGCCAGAAGCGGCGAACGCACGGACCGGGCACCAACCCGCGCTTCCACGCTCCGAATGGTAGGAGGCGCGAGAGCGCTGGGCCAGCAGCCGGATCAGTTACAGGCGTTGTGGGTCCAGCGGAAGGTGTCGTCGGTGACCCCCCGGCTGGTGACCTCGAGGCTCCACACCCCCCACCGGGCGCTGACCGCGAAGGTGTACACGTCCGCGATCACCCAGGTGTATCGGGCCAGCTTGACCTTGCAGGACCACCAGGGGGGCGGCCACCCCGATGGGTTCTCCGGGCGATCCCACAGCCCCGCGGCCGTGAAGGGTCGGGTGTCGATCGGGGTGCCCTGAGCCAGGGCCCCCCGGTAGACCTTGGCGGTGCCCTGGATCGTGACCTCCACGGCGGTCCCGGAGGGCTTCGTACAGTGCGAGGCCTCGTAGACCACCGTCACCGGCTCGTCATAGGCCAGGGCCGGTCCCCACGTGCTGTAGGTCTGGGTGTGCCCGAATGGCCCGCACCGTTGGCGGCCTCGGAGGGACTCGGCCGTCCACCTGGCCCGTCGGCTCAGCTTCCGCTGCCGGCGGAGCTTGCGCCGCCTGCGGGTGTCGGTGCGAGGCGTGGCGGTCGTCCGGACCGCCTCGCCCGATGCCAGCGAGGGGGTGGGGGACGGTGTCGGGCTGGGGCTGGGGGAGGGGCTGGGCGTCGGCTGCGGGGCTTCCTGTGCCCCCGCCGGGAGGGCCAGGAGGACGGTCAGGAGGGCGGCCAGGAGGGGGCGGCGCCGCGGACCAGGGCCACGGCTTCCCGGGCTCGTGGTGGAGTTCGATGCCCGCAGCATGTGAACCGGGCTGCTACTCCTTTGGTTCGGGCGTGGGCTCGGTGGTCTCCGGTGCGGACGACGCCTCGTCCTCCGTGGCCCCATCGCGCATCCCCGCCTTGAACTCCTTGGTGGATCGCCCCAGGGACCGGGCCAGATCGGGCAGCTTCCGTGCCCCGAACAGCAGGAGGAGGACCGCCAGGATCAGGATGATCTCCGGAAGCCCGATCTGCTGGAAGATCGCTAGCATCGTTCGCCCCTTTCGACGGGTTCCAGGGTACACCCGAACCCGGCACCGCGCCCGGGGCCCTCCATCGTGGTATCGTTCCGCAGGACTTCCCCTTTAAGTCCGGTCCCGTGAGGCCGGGAAGGGAGACGGCAGGGCGTGAGTTCGAAGCTGGGCGCTCCACGACTCCGTGGGGCGCTTTCTCATGCCGGGGCTCGGGGCGGTCGTGGGCTTCAGCGCTAAGGGCCGGCTCCTCGATGCCGGGGAGATCCGCCGGGCCCTGACCCGGATCGCTCACGAGATCCTCGAGCGGAACAAGGGCGCGGAGGACCTGGCCCTGGTGGGGATCGCCGCGCGCGGTGACGACCTGGCCCGACGGCTGGCCGAGCAGCTCCTGAGGATCGAGTCTGTCGACGTCCCGGTCGGCGTCCTGGACATCACGTTCTATCGGGACGACATCGGGCTTCGCGGCGAGGCGCCCGAGGTCCACGAGACGATGATCCCGTTCGACGTGACCGGAACGACTCTCGTGCTCGTCGACGACGTCCTGTACACGGGCCGCACGATTCGCGCGGCCATGGACGCATTGATGGATCTCGGGCGGCCTCGGGCGATCCAGCTCGCGGTGCTGGTGGACCGAGGGCACCGGGAGCTGCCCATCCGCGCGGACTACGTGGGGAAGAACGTGCCGACCCGGGCGGGTGACCTGGTCCGGGTGCTGACCAGCGAGACCGACGGCGCGGACGCCGTCGAGGTGGGGGAGGTGTCGGCGTGATCAAGCATCTCTTGAGCGTGACCCAGCTCGGGCCCGAGGACATCACCCGGGTGCTGGACACGGCGGAGTCCTTCCGGGAGGTGGGAACTCGGGTGATCAAGAAGGTTCCGGCGCTCCGGGGCCGGACGGTGGTGAACCTGTTCTACGAGAACTCCACGAGGACCAGGATCTCCTTCGAGATCGCCGCGAAGCGGCTCTCGGCCGACGTCATCAACTTCTCCACCAGCGGCTCCTCCGTGGCGAAGGGCGAGAGCCTCAAGGACACCGCGCTGACGCTCCAGGCCATGGGGGCCGACGCGATCGTGATCCGCCACTCCTCGTCCGGATCGCCGCACACGCTGACCCGGTGGGTGGAGGCCAGCGTGATCAACGCCGGCGACGGGACACACGAGCACCCGACCCAGGCATTCCTTGACCTGTACACGATCCGTGAGCACTTCGCCTCGTTCGAGGGGCTCCGGATTGCCGTGGTCGGCGACGTGCTCCACTCGCGAGTGGCCCGGTCGACCACCCACGCGCTCGTCAGGATGGGCGCCGAGGTCACGCTGGTCGGTCCGCCCACCCTGATCCCCCCGGACGCGCCGGCATGGGGGGCGCAGGTCTCGCATGACCTCGACGAGGTCCTGCCGAAGCTCGACGTCTGCTACCTGCTGCGGGTACAGAGCGAGCGCCAGCGTCAGCAGTACTTCCCCAGCGTTCGCGAGTACTCGCGGCTGTTCGGGCTGACCCGTGACCGGGTCGAGTCACTGCCGGAGGGCGCCCTGATCATGCATCCCGGCCCGATGAACCGGGGCGTGGAGATCGCTTCGGACGTGGCCGATCTGCCTCGCTCGGTGATCGTCGACCAGGTGACGAACGGGATCGCCGTTCGGATGGCGCTCCTCTATCTCATGCTGGCCGGCCGGGAGGCCGACTGATGGCCCGGCTGCTGCTGCGCGGAGCGAGGGTGGTCGATCCCGCCTCGGATACCGATGCCGGCGCGGACGTCCTGGTGGTCGACGAGACGATCGAGGACATCGGCGCCGAGGTATCGCCGGGCCGGGCCGAGATCCTGGACTGCGAAGGCCTGGTGGTGGCGCCCGGGTTCGTCGATCTCCACACCCATCTCCGGGAGCCCGGACGGGAGGACGCCGAGACCGTGGAGACCGGGGCCCGGGCCGCGGCCCTCGGGGGATACACCGCGATCTGCGCGATGCCGAACACCGAGCCGGTCGCCGATACGGCCGCGGTGATCCTCGAGGTCCGGAACCTCGCCGACAAGGCCGGGCTCGTGGACGTCCACCCGGCTGCAGCGATCACTAAGGGCCTCCAGGGAGAGCGGCTGGTCGAGATCGGCGAGCTGGCCGAGCTGGGGGTCCGGCTGTTCACCGACGACCACGAGTGCGTGCAGTCGGCGCAGGTCATGCGGATGGCGCTCGAGTACGCCCGGGCGTTCGAGGTCGTGATCTGCCAGCACGCCCAGGAGGCCACGCTGACCCAGGGCTGGCAGATGCACGAGGGATACTTCTCCTCGCTGCTGGGGCTTCGAGGTGCACCCGCCGAGGCCGAGGCCGTGATCGTCGCTCGGGACGTGCTGCTGGCCGGCCGCGTCGGAGGACGGCTGCACGCGACCCACACGTCCGCGGGGCTGTCGGTGGACCTCATCCGCGAGGCGAAGGCCCGGGGCATCCGGGTCACCGCCGACGTGACCCCGCACCACCTCACGTTCACCGACGAGGACCTCCAGAGCTACGACACGAACCTCCGGGTGAATCCGCCGCTCCGGAGCGTTGAGGACCGCGAGGCGCTGCGAGCGGGGCTGGTTGCAGGCGACCTCGACGCCGTGGCCACCGACCACGCGCCCCACGCCGTGGAGGACAAGGAAGTCGAGTTCGACCAGGCCAGGCCGGGCACCACGGGGCTGGAGACGGCGCTGGGAGCCGTGCTCGCGGCCCTGGGGCCGGACCCGGACCTCGGCCTCGTCGTGGAGCGGATGTCCACGGGGCCCGCCCGGGTGCTCGGCCTCGACGAGCACGGTGGCCCGATCGCACCGGGCCGGCCGGCGAACCTGGTGGCGTTCGACCCGCAGGCCGAGTGGACGGCCGGGGACCGGCCGTGGGCCTCGCGGGGACGGAACTCGGCCTTCACCGGGCGCACCCTCCGGGGGCGGGTGGTCCACACGATGCTCCGGGGCGACCTGCTGGTCCGGGACGGCGAGGCCACCCGGTGAGTGAGGCGCTGCTGGCCCTGGAGGACGGCGCGGCGTTCCGCGGCCGGGCCTTCGGGGCGGCGGGGGAGACCGTGGGCGAGATCGTGTTCAACACCGGGATGAGCGGCTACCAGGAGGTGCTGACCGACCCCTCGTACGCCGGGCAGATCGTGGTGATGACCGCGCCCCACGTCGGCAACTACGGGGTCAACGGCGAGGACCCCGAGTCGGCCGACGTGCGGGTGGCGGGGTTCGCGGTTCGGGAGGTGGCCCGCCGACCGAGTAGCTGGCGGTCCGACCGTTCGCTGGACGCGTACCTCGCCCAGGCCGGGGT
>DASQWG010000234.1:0-2817 GCA_035640375.1 Actinomycetota bacterium | reverse complement strand
CGCCGACGTGCTCGAGCGGACCCTGAAGCCTCGCGGCGTGTTCGTGGTGATCGAAGCCGAGCACCTGTGCATGTCGATGCGCGGGGTCAAGAAGCCGGGCTCGGAGACCGTGACCTCGGCGGTCCGCGGCGTGTTCCGGAGCGACCCCCGGACACGGGCCGAGGCCATGGGCCTGATCCGCGACGGTCACCGGTAACACCTCGTAATCGTTCCGAAATGTCCTCTTTCCTAAGGTGACCGGCGACGCCGATCGGAAGGAGGACGTGATGCGCAGAGCGATCGTCGCGGGAGTCGTGAGCCTCATCGCGCTGTTGGCCCTGGCCGGGCCGGCCGGGGCGCAGACCGGGAAGGGGCAGCTGTATCTCGACGGCGAGGTGGTGGGGACCGTGGTGAACCCGGCCGCGTTGCCGAATGGTGGGACGGACCCGTTCTTCGTGGTGACGAATGGGGTAGAGGGCCAGCTGGGGATCGCCGGGGTGGGCCCCGGTCAGCCCGGATACACCGGTGGTGACTGGGCGGTCTCCCGGGTGACGTTCAAGATGGGAGAAACGCCGTACTTGCTCACCTCCGACGAGGACGTGATGGCCGCCCTGGCGGCCGGAGACGTCACGGTCACCCGCGACGCGGCTGCGGACTTCCGCTGCCCGATCACCCAGCCCTGAGCGACCGCTCAGGCTGAACCGAGGGGCGCCGGCTCCGGCCGGCGCCCCTCGCTACGCAGGGAGCAGCACGGCGAACCGGGAGCCGGCGGCGGGAACGCTCTCAACCCGGATGTCTCCGCCCAGCGCTTCGACGATCCGCTTGGCCAGGGCCAGCCCGAGGCCGGAGCCGGGGCCCGTCCTCGAGGGGTCGCCGCGCCAGAACGGCTCGAACACGAGGTCCAGCGCCTCCGCGGGGATCCCCTCACCGGAGTCGGCCACCACGACCTCAACGGCCTCCGGCCGGCGACGGGCCTCGATGGTGATCGTGCCGTCGGCCGGTGTGTGCCGGATCGCGTTCTGGAGGAGGTTCTGGAGCACCCGGCCCAACCGCGGTGAGCACGCAGCGCTCCCGGCGCCGTCGAGCCGCTGCTCCACCACCAGGCCCTTGGCCTGGGCCTGCGCCCGGCATGCGTCGACGGCGGCGCCGATCACGTCCTCCAGCCGGGCGCGGGAGGATTCGCGCAGCAGGGCTCCCTCCTCCAGCTGCACCAGCTCGAACAGGTCGTCGACGAGCCTCGACAGGGTCGCCACCTGGGAATGGACGTCGGCCATGTACCGCCGGAGCGTGGGTGTGTCGTCAACGACGCCGTCGACGATGGATTCGGCGACGGCGCGGAGCCCGGCCAGCGGGGTGCGGAGGTCATGCGAGACCGCGGTGATCATGTCCCGCCGGACCCGGTCGGCTGCTCGCTCGGCGGCGATCGACCGCTGGACCCGCTCAGCCATCTCGTCGAGGGTTCGGGCCAGCGCGTCGAGCTCCGGCCCGGCGCCGAGCGGCCCGACCCTGGCGTCGAGGTCGCCCTCGGCCAGCCGCGACGCGGCCCGGGCCAGCCGGTCGACGGCCGAGGACTGGGCCCGGGAGGCAACCAGGGCTGCGGCCACGCCTGCCCCCAACGAGTAGGCGAGGAGCGAACCCATCAGGGCCGCGTCCTGGGGATCGACGAACATCAGCGCGGCGAGCGCCCCCAGGTTCGCCAGGCTCGCCACCGCCGCCACCAGAGCAACGGCCACCAGCCGCTGTCGGAACGAGGCTCGGCCCAGGAGGGGACCGGCCAGGACCGCGGCCACCACCGTGACCGCCGCCGCAGGCAGCAGGAGGAGCGCGAGGTGGATCAGCTCCGGTCCGCCCATCCCGGCGAGCGCGCCGACGGCGATCGTCCCGGCCGCTCCAACAGCGGCCACGGCGGCCGCCAGCACCACGGGACGCCAGTTCATGGATCGAACCGGTAGCCGGCGCCCCACACCGTGACCAGGTGTCTGGGGCGAGATGGGTCTCGCTCGATCTTCTCCCGGAGCCTGCGGACGTGGACGGTCACGGTCGCGGGATCGCCGTCGAAGGCGAAGTCCCACAGCTCTTCGAGCAGCGCCACCCGGTCGAACACCTGTCCGGGGTTGCCAGCCATGAACAGCAGGAGGTCGAACTCCTTCGGCGTCAGCGACACCGGCCGGCCCCGGACTGTGACCGTCCGGGCTCTCTGATCGATCTCGCCGCCGTCGAACCGGATCGGGTCGTCGTCTTGCGTGGCGTCGGCCGCCGGCGACCGACGGAGGACCGCCCGGACCCGAGCCACCACCTCCCGTGGCGAGAACGGCTTCGCGATGTAGTCGTCCGCGCCGATCTCCAGGCCCACAACCCGATCGGCCTCCTCACCCCGAGCGGTCAGCATGATGACCGGCGTGCCGTGACGGGCTCGGATCCGAGTGAACACCTCGATGCCGTCGACGCCGGGAAGCATCAGATCGAGCAGGACCAGGTCGGGAGGCTCTGCTTCGAACCGCACCAGGGCCGCCTCGCCGTCCTCGGCGCTCTCGACGCGGAACCCGCTCTTCGCCAGGTAGCGCGTGAGCACCTCCCTGACGATCGGTTCGTCGTCGACGACCAGGACCCGGGCGGCCATGCCGTCATTGTCGTCCAAACACCTTTCCGAGGTCTTTCCGCCGCAAGGTGCCGGTAAGGTTTGGTCCGGTAGCGTGTTCGCCATGGACGTGGTTGGCGCGATCCGCCGGCATCCGGGTTGGACCGCTGGCGTCGCCGTCCTCGGGCTGGCCGTGGCGGTGGCCGGGTTTCTGTGGTTCCGGCCCGACCGCCTGTTCACCGACGACCCGGTCGACGAGG
>DASQWG010000233.1:0-6625 GCA_035640375.1 Actinomycetota bacterium | reverse complement strand
GCCGCTCGACGGCCAGCTCGAGGAAAGCCACCGCTCGGCGGCGCGGCTCGATCAGGCGGAACCTGCGGTCGGGGACCACGCATGCCAACACGATCCCGGGAAGGCCCGCACCGGAACCGAAGTCATACGCGGTACGGTCCTGGGTCCGGAAGGCGACGGTGGCTCGAAGGGAATCCTGGATGTGCCGCTCCCACAGCCGATCCCGGTCGGATGGCCCCACCAGGCCGAGCGCAACGGCACGGTGAGACAAGAGTTGTTCGTATCGATGCAACTTCTCGCGGAGGTCATGTTCCACGGGAAACATCGTTCCACGGGAAACGCCGCCCCGCTACCTTCGCTTGCGGATGACCACCCGGCGGCCGGGCTCTTCCCCCTCGCTGGCGGTCTCGACGCCCCCCACCTCGCCGGCGGCGTCGTGCACGATCTTCCGCTCATAAGGAGTCATCGCTTCGAGGCGTTCCGGACGCCCGGTTCGCTTCACCCGGGCGGCGACCGACTTCGCCCTCTGGGCCAGCTGGGATCGGCGGCGCTTCCGGTAGTCCTCGACGTCGACCATGACCCGGCACCGCTCCTGGAGCTGTCGCTGGACCGCGCACCGGACCACTTCCTGGAGCGCGTCCAGGGTCTGCCCGTGACGACCGATCAGCAGTCCCATCTCGTCGGCGTCCTCGCCGGCGAGGATGTCCACGTACATGACGCCCTCCACGAGGTTGTGATCCACGTCGGCGTCCAGTTCCATCCGCTCGAGCAGGCCCAGCAGGAACTCCTCCGCCACCTCGGCCTGCTCCTCGAGGTCGACTCCGAGATCCTCCTCCCGGACCCGGACCCGGACGATCGCCTCCTGTGACCCGAAGCCGAGGAGGCCCTTCTGCGGCTCCTGGACGATCTCGACCTGGGCCTCTTGCTCGCTGACGCCCAGCTCCTCGAGGGCCGCCTCAACGGCCTCCTCAACGCTTCCGGCGCTTCTTTCGACTTCCCGCATTCCGCTTCGCCTGCGATCCGTCTCCGCTGGCCTTCGCCCCCGTCGGCTTGCCCGGCTGGCCCGCCTTGCCCGACTTCCCCTTCCCGGCCTCCGTCGGCTCCTGCATCCGGCCCCGCAGCATGACCTGCTGCTGGCCGATCTGCCACAGGTTCGTGGTCACCCAGTACACCAGCACTCCGGCGGAGATGCTGATCGAGATCACGCCGAGGAACACCGGCATGATCCGCCCCACCAGCTGAGCCTGCTGGGCCGCCGGTCCACCAGAAGCTCGTTGCATCTGGCGCTGCTGATACCAGGTCGAACCCACCATGAGCGCGACCAGCAGGAAGTAGGGGATCGCCGGCACCACGCCCGCGCTGGTTCCCGGGCCCGCACACTGACGCACGTTCTCCTCGGAGGCCGCTTGGGTGGGGGAGCAGGAGAGGTGGATCCCCAGGAACGTGGCCCGGTCTTCCACGATGGCCTCGAACAGCCCTCCATCACGGGGGACGTGCTCCGCGCCGGGCGGCGAGTTGCACAGGAATGCGTCGCCCTCACGTTCACCTTCAGGGGCCTCCACCGGGCGGCAGAACCGCATGAAGGGGAGCGGCTCGGTGATGGCCACCCCGGTGTCCTTGTTGGCCCAGCCCGCCACCTCGAACCGGCGCTCCTCCTCACCCAGATCGCACACGATCTCCGTGGGGCTCGGTCCCTCGGTCGATGGCTCGGCCGAGGTCAGGCACACGACCCCGTCCGGAAGCGAGGCGGCCCTGAACTCTTCAGCCGGCACCGCCGCCGCCTGCACCGCTGTGTTCAGGACCGAGAACAGGGCGAAGAACACCGGCAGCTGCAGCAAGAGAGGAAGGCACCCGCCAAGCGGGTTGACCTGGTGCTCCTTGTAGAGCTTCATCAGCTCTTCGTTCATCTTCTGCCGGTTGCCCTTGAACTTGCGCTGGAGCTCCTTGACCTTCGGCTGGATCCGCTGCATCTCCTGCATCGACCGGGTCTGTCTGATCGTCAGGGGGATCAGCACGATCCGCACCAGGATCGTCAGCAGGATGATGGCCACCCCGTACGACGGGATGACCTCGTAGAAGAACGACAGGATCCCGCCCAGGCCCTTGAGGAGTGAGTCCCAGATCACGGCCCGACCGCTCCACCTCGGGCTCTGTATGACATCGTCCTACTGTAGGATGTCATCGCACAACGGCCGTATCTCTCGGCCTCCGCCACGTCCCTCGCGGGGGAACCGGGTCGAGTCCGCCAGCGGTGAGCGGGCTGCACCGAAGCACCCGCCAGATCGCCAGCGCCGAGCCCTTCGCCGCTCCGTGCGTCCGCACAGCCTCCAGGGCGTAGGCCGAGCAGGAGGGGTGGAACCGACACCGGCCCGGAACGAGCCGGCCCACCGTGGCTTGATACCCAAGGAGCAGCCCGACCAGCGTGGCCCGAACGGGGGCGCCCGCCAGCCACAGCAGGGCAGACATCCGACTCACGACTCGATCAGCCCGGCTCGGCGAAGCAGCTCCTCGATCTCTGCGGTCAGCTCCGGCGCTCCCGTCTCGGCAAAGGAGCCCCGCGCGACCATCACCAGGTCGTACCCGTCTCGCACCTCAGGGGCCAGCGCGCTCCACGCCTCACGGAGGAGCCGCCGTGCTCGGTTCCGTGCCACGGCGGTTCCGGCGCGCTTCCCCGCGATCCACGCGGCGCGGGCGGGCCCGTCCCCGGGCGCCACGTACAGTACCACCCGCTCGGACGATCGGGAGGTTCCGTCCCTGAGAGCTCGGCGGATGTCGGCGGACCGGCGGAGCCTAGGCGCTGAGCCGGCTCCGGCCCTTCGAGCGCCTGCGGCCAAGGATCGCCCTGCCGGCCCGGGTGCGCATCCGCGCCCGGAAGCCGTGGGTGCGCTTCCGTCGGCGGTTGCTCGGCTGATAGGTCCGCTTCATCGGTCCAAAAAGAATAACAAGAACAGCTCGAGCTCACGTCGTCGCAGGTCAGCGCGCGGTGCATCTCCCCGGTGCGATTTGGGCAGCGAGAAGCGCCGGTGTATGATGCTCGGGAACTTCCTCACGGGGCCGCCTCTGGGCGGCCCCGATGCACTTCCCCACCGAATTGCACACCTGTGGAAGGGTTGTGGAAAAGGGGACGACGGAGACCACGGACCCCCGGGCCGATGCCATCTGGGCTCGAACGGTCGAACGGCTCCGCGAGGAGGTGCCCGCGGGCACCTTCAACATGTGGTTCGCCGAGGTCCGAGCCGACGCGGTCGACCACCACACCCTCGAGCTGACCGCCCCCAGCGAGTACGTCCGGGCGTGGCTGGCCCGCAACTACCTCGACCTGATCACCCGGCTCGTGGCCCAGACCAGCGGGGAGTCCCTCGGCGTGGCCATCGCGGCGGAGCCTTCGTCGCCGGCGGACGTTCAGAGCGCCGACGAGGTCATCCCTCCGCCCCCGCTCCCGAAACGAAGCCCCGTTGCCACCACCAGCTTCCCCACGAGGTACACCTTCGACAACTTCGTGCTCGGCGCGTCGAACCGCTTCGCCCACGCCGCCGCCATGGCGGTCGCCGAGGCGCCGCCGTCCAAGGCCTACAACCCGCTGTTCATCTACGGGGGAGTGGGGCTCGGCAAGACCCACCTCCTGTACGCCATTGCCAACCACATGACGATGCTCACGCCGGACCTCCGGACGAAGTACGTCACGTCCGAAGCCTTCGTCACCGAGTTCATCAAGGCGGTGCGAGAGGGGCAGGGCTACCTGTTCCAGCGCCGGTACCGCGACGTCGATGTCCTGTTGGTCGACGACATCCAGTTCCTGGCTCGGGCCGAGGAGACCCAGACCGAGTTCTTCCATACGTTCAACACGCTGCATGGGGCCGAACGGCAGATCGTGATCGCCTCGGACCGTCCGCCCCAGGAGCTGTCCGGGCTGGCCGAGCGGCTCCGCAACCGCTTCCGGTGGGGGCTGATCGTCGACATTCAGCCGCCGAACCTGGAGACCCGTATCGCCATCCTCCAGCAGAAGGCACTGCGCGATCAGATCGAGATCCCCGACTCGGTGTTGCACTTCATCGCCGAGAAGTTCGATGCGAACATCCGGGAGCTCGAGGGCGCTCTGCTCAGGGTGGTGGCGTTCGCCTCCCTGTCCCGCCAGGCCGTCGATCTGGCGCTGGCCGAGCGGGCGCTCGAAGACCTCCTGCCCCAGGGCAACCGGGAGGTGCCGGCCGAGACGATCATGGCCGAGACGGCCTCGTACTTCGGCCTCCGGCGCGAGGACCTCGTGTCGAAGAGCCGGTCTCGGCCCCTGACCACGGCCCGCCACATCGCCATGTACCTGCTTCGCGAGCTCACCGGGTTGTCGCTGATCAAGATCGGCGAATTGTTCGACCGCGATCACTCGACAGCGCTCCACGGCATCAAGCGCATCGAGAACCTGATGCCGAACCGCGACACCGTGTACCGGCAGGTCCAGGAACTGACCAAGAAGATCCACGAGCGTGCTCGGGGGACAGCGTGAGGATGCGCTGTGGAGCACATCGCGTCACGCCGATGGAGCCCACGCTCGATGCGCGTCGCTCCGCCGCCCATCCCCAGCCCATCCCATGTCGGCGGCCCGCGTTAGCCTGGGGATCTTGGGGCTTGTGCACATCTCCACAGCCCCTGCTACGGCCCCTGGTTTTGGAATCATGAAACGACCAGAGATCGGGGAGGTGGGAACGTGAAGTTCAGGTGCGATCGAGACGCCCTCTCGGAGGCCCTCCAGACCGTCCAGCGCGGGGTCTCCACGCGACCGGGGATCCCGGCACTGACCGGGGTCCTGATGACGGTCGGGGAGGGCGAGCTTGCGCTCACCACCACCGACCTCGAGGTCACCACCGAGATCCGCGCGCCGGTTGACGCCAAGGAGGACGGCAGCGCGCTGGTGCCGGCCCGTCTGCTCGCAGACATGGTGAAGGCCCTCCCGCCCGACCCCGTGGATTTCGAGACCGACGGCTCGCAGGCCACCGTGACGTGCCGGTCGTTCGAGGGAACCCTTCGGTGTCTGGCGGCGGAGGACTTCCCTGCCGTCCGAGACGTCGCCGGGGTGAAGGTACGGGCCGAAACCCAGTCGTTCGCCGAAGCGGTGAGCCAGGTGGCCCGGGCCGCATCCCGCGACGAGGCCCGGCCCGTGTTGACCGGCGTGTTGCTCGAGGCGAACCGCGAGGGGATCACGCTGGCCGCCACCGATTCGTACCGCCTGGCAGTTCGGGAGCTCCGGGCAACCGGTGAGGGCGAGGCCAAGGCCCTGGTGCCGGAGCGAGCCATCTCCGAGGCCGGGAGGGCCGCCGCCGGTGAGGAGAAGGGCGAGGTCGAGATCATGATCGGCGACGCCCAGGCGGCGTTCCGCGTGGGGCCGCTGCGCATGACCTCTCGACTGATCGAGGGCGAGTTCCCGAACTACCGGCAGCTGCTGCCGGAGCCCGGGGGGAACCGGTTGGCCGCCGCCCGGGTCGAGCTGCTCGAGGCCGTGCGCCGGGTGGGCCTGCTGGCCCGCGAGTCCTCGCCGGTCCGGCTCGAGCTGAACGTGCTCGGCGTCCGGCTGACCTCGCAGTCGCCCGACCTCGGGAATGCCGTGGAGGCCGTGGAGGCCTCGTACGAGGGCGAGGAGCTCACGGTGGCGTTCAACCCGGGCTACCTCGGCGACGGACTGGCCGCCGCCACCGCGGACAAGGTGACGCTGGAGCTTCGGGACGGGCTGAAGCCGGCGCTGGTGCGCGGCGAGGGCCAGGACGCGTTCACGTACCTGGTGATGCCGGTGCGCCTGCCGGCCCCGGTGGGGTAGGGCTCCGGCCGGGCGGCGGTGCGCCTGCTGTGGCTGGAGGCTCGGGACTTCCGGAACCATCGGGAGACCCGGGTCGAGGTGCCGGCCGGCCTGGTGGCTGTGGTGGGGCCGAACGCCCAGGGCAAGACGAACCTTCTGGAGGCCGCCCACTACCTGCTCACGCTGCGGTCGCCCCGGGTGGCCTCGGACCAGCCCCTGGTCCGGGCCGGCGCCGAGGTGGCCTACCTCCGGGCCGAGGTCGCCACCGAGGGAGGGCGGGTGCTGGTCGAGGTCGAGGTGCGTTCGAGCGGGGCCAATCGGATCCAGGTCAACCGCAGCTCGGTCCGCCGCAAGCGTGATCTCCGCACCAGGGTGCGTTCGGTGATGTTCCTGCCCGAGGACCTCGCGGTGATCCAGGGTGAGCCGGAGGACCGTCGGCGGTTCATGGACGAGGCAGCCTTCACCCTGTGGCCGGCCGCGGAAGGCACCCGAGCGGCCTACGACCGGGCCCTCCGCCAGCGGAACCGCTTGCTGAAGGAGCACGAGGGCCCTGAACCTCCACCCGACCTCGAGGCCTGGGATACCGAGCTGGCCCGACACGGCGGTGCCCTGACCTCGGCCCGAGGCCGTGCCGTCGACCGTGTGGGGCCCCGGGCCGGGGACGAGTTCGAGCGGGTGGCCGGGGACCGCCTCCGGGTGCGCTACGACGCGTCGGTCCAGCCCGCGTCGGCGGAGGACCTGGAGGCCGCCATGGTCCGAGGGCTGGGGGAGCGGCGAAACGACGAGCTCATCCGCCGGACCACTCTGGTCGGTCCGCACCGCGACGAGCTGGAGCTGGCGGTCGGCGAGCTCGCCGCCCGCCGG
>DASQWG010000232.1:0-2540 GCA_035640375.1 Actinomycetota bacterium | reverse complement strand
ACGGGAGGCGATCCTGTGGCGGAACGCCTCCCGTCTCCTCGGCCTTCGAGCCGACGACTAATTCTTCGAGTTCCCCGGCTTGCCCATCAGCTTCCCGTTGACGTCCAGGTTGTCCAGCCGGACGAGTCCGGGGGTCGCACCCACGGGGAGGCCGACGGTGTCGGTGCCCTCGTCGAATACCACGTGGATCGCCTGGACCTCAGCCAGGCCGAGGCCCGGCCACACGAGGGTCGGGCCGCCCGCGTACACGGCGTCGGCGTCGGTGAACCGGACCCGGGTCCAGGTGTCGCCCTGGGAGTCCGCGCCGACAGGCGTCATGTCGCCGTGGCTGCACCCGAAGAAGTACAGGCTGCCGTCGGACAACGTCACGTTGTAGCGCGGACCGCCGGCGCCGCAGTGGGTGCCGTCCTCCACGTCGAACCCGAGCTCGGTGAGCCCGAGGCCCTTGACCTTGCTGATGGCCGCCCCGGCCGACGCCACCGTGGCGGTGGTCCCGTTCTTCTGCAGGACCAGGGCGTGGTCGCTCTTGCCGGCGTCGACGAGCCCCTGATGGGTGACCCACTTGGCCGACACGATGCCGGTGGCCCCGGGGTCGGACACGAACGGCTTAGCCTTGAACTTGGTCTTCTTGACTCCCAGGGCCGGTCCGGCCATGGCCAGGGCCAGGATCGCCACCCCGGCGATCAGGGCGAGGCTGCGGTTGCGCGGCATCAGATCCCTCCTCCGTCGACGGCTTACCCCGTGGTTATCGGCACGGGAAGCGCGGGAGGAAACAGGAGGAACAGGGATTTCCGCCCATGATGCCCCGGGGGGCGGAGCCTACCCCTGGCCCCAGGGGCGGATGAACGTCTCCGGCTCGACGCCGAGGCCGTCGGCGATCCGAG
Source organism: Actinomycetota bacterium (assembly GCA_035640375.1). GTDB lineage: Bacteria > Actinomycetota > UBA4738 > UBA4738 > CALAEC01 > CALAEC01. The sequence continues at coordinate 1,656 of DASQWG010000232.1, read as the reverse complement.
TGATGTAGTTGAAGTAGGAGATGACCTGAACGGCGTCGTGGATGGCGCGGTCGTCCAGGCCGTGGCGGCGAAGGTGGTCCAGGTCCTCGGGCGTCATCCCATCCTGGTCGGTGGTGAGCTTCGCCGCGAACTCGCAGAGGGCCCGGTCGACCGGCTTGAGCGGCGCGGTGCGCCAGTCGCGGGCCACGGCGTGGACGAACGCGTCGGCGGCGTCCGGATCCCCCTCGACCTCGGCACGGAGGTCGTGTGCGTGCGCCTGGATTCAGTAGTGGCAGTCGAGCTCGGCCGAGGTCACCGTGGCCAGCAGCTCCCGCTGGACCCGGCTGAGCGGTGACTCCCCGAACATGATGGTCCGGTAGAGGCGGATGCTGTCCCGCATCGCCTCGGGATTGAGGCTCATCACGTGGACGATGTGCCACACCCGGCCGGCCCGACGCACCGCCGCGTCGAGCTCGCGTTTCAGGAGACCGGTTGCGTCCTCGTGCGGGATCTGGCCGATCCAGGGCACCGCTCCACGAGTCTAGACGTCGCCCAGCGCGTCGAGGGCCGCGGCCACGTCGGACTCGTCGTTGTACGCGTGGAACCCCAGCCTGAGGAGGTTGGCCCGGACCGCGCCGATCACCTTCCGGGCCAGGAGCCGCTCCCGCACCTCGCCGGGATCCGAGACCCGGATCGCCACGACCTGGGTGGGAGCGTCCTCGGGGACGAGGTCGAAGCCCCGGGCGATCGCTTCGTCACGGAACGCCGCCGCGAGCTCCAGGCACCGTCGCTCCACCGCGTCCGGGTCGAGTGTGGCCAGCAGCTCCAGGGCGCTCCGGGCTGCTGGCCAGCAGAACCACGCCAGCGGCGCGTCCAGCTTCCTCGCGGTCGAGGCGAGGGTGAGGGGGCCGCCGTAGTACTCGGAATACGGGTCGGGGATCGACTTCCAGTTCGGGGCGAGCGGCCGGAGCTCGCGCAGGCGTTCCGGCCGGACCCACAGCCATGCGGCCCCCCGTGGCGCTAGGAGCCACTTGTAGCCGTGGGCGGCCACGAAGTCGACGCCGGCAGCGTCCGCGTCGAGCCGGAGCGCGCCCAGGGACTGGCAGCCATCGACGAACAGCCGGGCCCCGACCTCGCGGCACCGGCGCCCGAGCTCCTCGAGGTGTACCCGGAAACCGTTCGAGGATTGCACCTCGGTCACGGCCACCAGGACCGTGCCCTCGGTGATCGCCTCGACCAGCTCGGCCGTGCGGGTCACCCCGTCCGACGCCGGGACCTCCACGACCTCGAACCCCCGATCTCGCAGGGCCAGCCACGGGAACAGGTTGCTGGTGAACTCGCGCTCGCCGACGACCACCCGTCCGGGTGGGAGGGAGCCGGCCACGGTGGCGGCGGCTTCGGCCAGGGTCGGTAGGAGCGCCACGTCCTGGGCGCGGCCGCCCAGGAGCCTGGCGAACAGCTCCCGGGTGGCTTCGCCCTCGGCCTCCCAGGCCTGCCAGGAGAACTCCCCGGCCTCCCACTCGCCTTCGACCCGCCTGAGCGCCTCGAGGACCGGGATCGCCCCGGGTGCGGCGGTGGCGTTGTTCAGGTAGGTGACCCGCTGCAGGGCGGGGAACTGGTCACGGAACGCCACGAGGTCCGTCACGGGGCGCCCTCGTAGATCCGGAGCGTCATCCG
>DASQWG010000231.1:0-4358 GCA_035640375.1 Actinomycetota bacterium | reverse complement strand
TCGAGGTAGCCCCGCGCCACCAGGGCCACGAATTGCCACACGTTTCCCTCGGCCTCGGAGAGGGGCCCCTGCCGGTAGCCGCGGCCGGAGGCCCCCCGCTGAACCCCCTCGCAGGCCGCCCAGTCCTGCCGGTTGGTGATGTCCCAGAACTCGATCGCATATGCGGGGTCGAACCCCTCCCGCGATCGGGCCTCGGGCGGGAACAGCCACTGGCACTCGACCAGGGTCCGTCCCGGTGCCACCGGCTCGAGCCGGTGGGTCAGCACGTAGTCGGGATGGGCGCTGATCAGGAGGTTCGGGAGCGCGTGGAGGTACAGGACCGTGCGGCGGGCCTCCTGGTCCAGGTCCCGGAGGGGCACGCCGCCGCTCTCACCGGTCAGCGACATCGTCTCGGCGTGGTCCATCAGCTCCATGGTGCCGCCCACCGCCAGGCCGGTCGGCTCGAAGGCGTACCCGCTGTCCGGCGGCGTGACCCGGCACAGCTCGGGGTGGATGTTCCTGCAGTGGTAGCACTCGTGGTAGTTCTCGGCGATCAGCTTCCAGTTCGAGGCGATCTCATAGGTGTGCGAGGCTGCGGGTTCCAGCCGCTCGGGCTCGTACGGCCCCAGGGTGTCCACGAGGTTCCCGAGGTGCTCGGTCAGCGGCGGGGCGTCGCCCGAAGGGTTGACGAAGGCCCACCCGCCCCACTCCTCGACCCGCGCCTCCACCAGGCTGTTGTCGGCGTCGTCCTTCCGCCAGTCGGCACGGTCGACGAAGGAGGGGGCGGTCTTGAACCGCCCGTTGAGGCCGTAGGTCCAGGAGTGGTACGGGCACCGGATCGCCCGGCTGGTCACCACCGGCCCTCCGCAGGGCAGCAGCTCGTGGCCGCGGTGGCGGCAGGTGTTGAAGAAGCCGCGGAGTACGCCGTCCTTCCCTCGGACCAACAGGATCGCCTCGGCCCCGATGCCGACGGCCCGCTGGTTCCCGGGCTCGGCCAGGTCGGCGGCCCGGCCCACGCACGTCCACGATCCTTCGAAGAACCGCGCCCGCTCCCAGCCGAGGACCCCCTCGGAGGTGTAGGCGGCTCCGGGAAGGGTTCGTCCCGGGGGAGTCAGGCACGCCTCGAGGGCCCGGGCGTCGAAGGGCAGGGTGGCGCTCACCGGCGGCTCCTCGGTATCCTGAACGGCGGTTCAATGTTACCAGCGAGCAGATCCCGGCCGCCAGCGAGCTCCCGGTGAGCGCTCCCGACAGCCTCGAGCTGGCCCAGCGAGCCGTCCTCCGGCCGATCGAGGAGATCGCGGCCGAGGCCGGGCTCCGCCCCGAGGAGATCGAGCCGCACGGCCGGGCCGCGGCGAAGATCGACCTCGGCGTTCTGAGCCGGCTCGGAGGCGCTCCGGACGGCCGGGTGGTGGTCGTCACTGGCATCACCCCGACCTCGCTGGGCGAGGGGAAGACGACCACGTCGATCGGCCTGGTCCAGGGGCTGGAGCGGGTCGGGGCCAGGGCGATGCTGTGTCTCCGGGAGCCGTCGGTGGGGCCGGTGTTCGGGTCGAAGGGCGGCGGGACCGGCGGAGGGCACGCCCAGGTCGTGCCGATGGAGGACATCAACCTCCACTTCACCGGAGACTTCCACGCGGTGGCGGCGGCGCATAACCTGCTGGCCGCGGCGCTCGACGCGTCGCTCCACCACGGGAACCCCCTGCGGATCGAGCCGCGCACGGTGACGTGGCCGCGGGCGCTCGACCTCAACGACCGCGCTCTTCGCCACATCCTGGTCGGGCTCGGCGGAAGGCCGCACGGGGTGCCCCGTGAGACCGGGTTCGTGATCACCGCCGCCTCCGAGGTGATGGCGATCCTGGCGATGACCTCGGGCGTGGAGGATCTCCGCGGTCGGCTGGAGCGCATCGTGGTGGCGGAAACGGCGGCCGGGGAGCCGGTCACCGCCGAGGACCTCCGGGTCGCCGGGGCCATGGCCGTGCTGCTGCGTCATGCGATCCGGCCGAACCTGGTGCAGACGATCGAGGGACGGCCGGCGCTGGTGCACAGCGGGCCGTTCGGGAACATCGCGTCGGGGAACTCGTCGGTGCTGGCCGCGCGGGTCGGGCGGAAGCTGGCCGACGTCGTGGTGACGGAGGCGGGCTTCGGCTCCGATCTCGGGTTCGAGAAGTTCTGCCACCTGGTGGCCCCGGCCGGGGGGCTCGAGCCCTCCGCCGCCGTGATCGTGGCCACCGTACGGGCGCTGCGGATGCACGGGGGCCTCGACGAGGTCACGGCGTGTGCGGGCCCCGATCCGGCGGCGTTGGAGCGCGGCGCCGCCAACCTCGCGGCGCACATCGACAACGTGCACGCGTTTGGCCTCCCGGCCGTGGTGGCGGTGAACCGGGTCGAGGGGGATGCCGACGCAGAGCTGGAGCTGCTGGCCGAGGCGGCCCGTGAGCTCGGGGCCGACGAGGTGGCGGTGTGCGACGGGTTCGCCCGGGGCGGGGCCGGCGCCGAGGATCTGGCCAAGGCGCTGCTGGCGGCCTTGGAGCGGCCGGCCTCGTTCATCCCCCTGAACCCGCCCGGCACCGCGATCCGGGAGCAGATCGAACGGATCGCCACGCGTCTGTACGGGGCCGCGGGCGTGGAGCTCGCGCCGGCCGCGGAGCGCTCCCTGGCGCGTCTGGCCGGTCGGGGGCTCGATCGCCTGCCGGTGTGCATGGCCAAGAGCCACCTGTCGCTGTCGCACGACCCGGCGGTGAAGGGCCGGCCCACGGGCTTCCTCCTCCCGGTGCGCGACCTGGTGGCCTCGGTCGGAGCCGGCTTCGTGGTGGCGCTGTGCGGTGATCAGATGCTGATGCCAGGACTCGGCCGCGAACCCGCGTTCACTCGGATGGACGTCGATAGCGACGGGCGGGTCACCGGGCTATCGTGACGCCCTCGTTCCGAGAGGAGGTCACGTGGCGTTCGACATGAGCCAGGTTCAGCGCGGAGCGCGACTGCGCCGCAGTCCGTACTTCGAGGCCACGCAGCGGTACGGCCCGCGGGGGTTCACCGTGTACAACCACACGCTGTTCCCCACGCACTACGACGACTTCGAGAAGGAGTACTGGCACCTCCTCGAGCACGTGACCCTGTGGGACGTGGCTGTCGAGCGCAACGTTGAGGTCACCGGCCCGGACGGTTTCCGATTCGCCCAGCTGCTCACGTGTCGGGATCTGTCGACGTGCGAGGTTGGGCAGGGCAAGTACGTGCTGATCACCGCGCCGGACGGCGGCATCCTCAACGATCCCGTGATGCTGCGGATCGACGAGAACACGTTCTGGTTCGCGCTGGCCGATTCCGACGTCCTGTTCTACGCGATGGGCCTGGCGGCGCACGTGAGGATGGACGTGCAGGTCAGGGAGATCGACGCGGCGCCCCTCCAGATCCAGGGGCCGAGGTCGAAGGACGTGGTCCGGGACCTGTTCGGCGAGGGAATCCTCGACCTCCGGTACTACTTCTTCCGTCGGCTCGAGGTCGAGGGGATCCCGGTGATCATCACCCGGACCGGCTGGACCAGCGAGGTGGGATACGAGCTGTATCTGCTGGACCCCACGCGTGGCGGCGACCTGTGGGAGCGGATCATGGAGGCCGGCCGGCAGTACGAGATCCGGCCCACCGGCCCGGTGGACATCCGGCGGATCGAGGGCGGCATCTTCAACTACCGGGCCGACATGGACTGGACCAACAACCCGTTCGAGCTCGGCCTGGACCGGCTGGTGGAACTGGACTCCGATGCCGAGTTCGTGGGCAAGGACGCGCTCCGACGGGTCCGCGACGAGGGGGTCAGCCGGCGGATCGTCGGAGTCGAGATCGCGGGGGAGCGGCTGGACCTGAACGCGACGAAGTGGCCGGTGTCCTCGAACGGCGACCGCGTCGGCGAGGTGACCTCGGCGGTGTGGTCACCGCGGCTCGAGAGGAACATCGCCTTCGCCTGGGTCCCGGTGGCGCTGGCGGCCGAGGGGACGTCGCTGCGGGTGGCCACCTCGGACGGCGACCGGGACGCAACCGTGGTCCCGATGCCGTTCGTGGACCCGGGCAAGCAGATCCCCAAGTCGTAGATGGACGATGCCCTCGCAGTGGTGCGGAGGGTGTACGAGCTGTGGAACGCTCGGGACCTCGATGCCGCCCTGGACCTGGGCGCCGACGACATCCACATCACCCGGATGACCTCCGGACAGACGCTGACCGGTCGGGAAGGCTTCCGACGCTTCATGGAGGCGTTCGCCACAGCGTTCCCCGACATGAAGAAGGAGGTCGCGAACGAGATCGTCTCGGGGGATCAGGTGGTGATGGAGTTCCGGCTTCGTGGGAGGCATCGCGGCTCGCTCCTCGGACCGGCCGGTGAGATCCTCGCC
>DASQWG010000230.1:0-2265 GCA_035640375.1 Actinomycetota bacterium | reverse complement strand
GGCACTGCGGTCCTGGTGACGCCCGATGGGCCGGTCGTGGCGTTCGGCTCGGACGGCGAGACCCTCGTGGCGGCGCCACGGGGCGCTCGGTGGGTCAGCGAGACCGTGGACCCCGACGGCGGCGCGGGGATGTCGGGCGCGGTCGACGCCGACGCGAACCCCCACCTGGCCTACCTGACGGCTGCTGGCGACGTGAAACACGCCCACTCGATCGAGGGCGGGCCGTGGGAGGTCTCCGACGTCGGCTCGGAAGCCACCGATTCACGGGCCTCGATCGCCGTGGACGCCGAGGGCGTCCACCACGTCGCCTGGCAAACCGACGAGGGTCTGGCCTACGCCTCGAACGCCGAGGGTGAGGAGTTCGCTGAGGAGGAGCTGCCCGAGTCCACGGCCGAAGGCGTCCGTCCGCGGGTGGCCGCCGGTCCCGACGGGACCGTCTACGTGGCCTTCCGCGACGAGGGCGACACCGAGGTCCAGATGGCGGTCCGGGGTGAGGACGCTCCGCTCCTGGCTGTCCCCTCACCCGAGGCGACCGGGGCCGGTGGCGCGCCCCCGACCGGCCCGCCGCCCTGCGAGCCCCAGGGCACCGAGCTGTCGATCGCCGCAAACAACCTGGCCTTCGACACGGATTGCCTGGCCGCCCCGGCTGGGGAGCCCTTCACGATCGAGTTCGACAACCAGGAGGCCCAGCCGCACAACGTGGCCATCTACGAGGCGGAGGGCGGGGCCGCACTCTTCCAGGGCGAAATCATTACCGGCCCCCTCACGACGACCTACGAACCCGACCCCATCGACCAGGAGGGTAACCTCTACTTCCAGTGCGACGTCCACACCACCATGAACGGGACGTTCGTGGTGGCCGCCGCCGCGGGTGACGGCGGTGGCGGCGGGGGCGGCGAGTAGGCGTTCTCCGCCCGTTCACCCGTCGTTGCCGGTTTCCGTCCCCGCTCCGCCCTACAATGAGGCGTAGGGCGTGAGCGACATCCCGAGACCCGACCCGGCTTCCACCCCCGACGCCCCGGGGGCGTACCTCTTCCGTGACACCGACGGCCGGGTGATCTACGCCGGCAAGGCGAAATCCCTCCGGAAGCGGCTGGCCGCGTACTGGAGCCGGCCACAACACCCCCGGACGGAGGCCATGCTCGATGCCGCCGACCGGGTCGAGTGGATCGTTGCCTCCGGCGAGGTCGACGCCCTCCACCTCGAGTACAACTTGATCCAGGAGCACCGGCCCCGGTTCAACGTCCGGTACCGGGACGACAAGTCCTATCCGTACCTGGCCCTCACCGTGGCGGAGCGGTGGCCCCGGGCCATGGTCACCCGGTCCAAGCGGCGGAAGGGCATGCGGTCGTTCGGCCCGTACGCCCACGCGTACGCGATCCGGGAGACGCTGGACGCGCTGACCCGTGTGTTTCCCGTCCGGACCTGCTCGAACGGGTTCTTCGACCAGCGCCGCCGGGCCGGCCGCCCCTGCCTGTACTACGACATCGGCCGGTGCGCGGGCCCCTGCGTGCCCGAGAAGACCGGGGTCACCGACCAGATCTACCGCGAGCACGTCGATCGGCTGGCCGACTTCCTGGCCGGGAACCACCGCCCGATCCTCCGGGAGCTCGAGGCCGAGATGACCTCGGCCTCGGCCGCCGAGGAGTACGAGAAGGCCGCCCGGTTCCGGGACCGGCTCACCGCGGCGCGCAAGGCCATCGAGACCCAGGAGATGGTGCTGTCACCGCGGGAGAACCTCGACGTGGTTGGCCTCGATGAGGACGACCTGGAGGCAGCGTTCCAGGTGTTCTTCGTCCGCCGCGGCCGGGTCACCGGGCGGCGGGGCTGGGTGGTGGACCGGGTCGAGGACCTGGACACGCCGGCGCTGGTGGCCTCCTTCCTGGAGCAGCTGTACATGGAGCGCGACGAGGTGCCGGCCCGGGTGCTGGTCCCCGTGTGGCCCCGCGACCGCGACGTGCTGGAAGCGTGGCTGTCGGGCCGGCGGGGGAGCGCGGTGCGGATCGCCCTGCCCGAGCGCGGCGACAAACGGCGCCTCCTCCAGGTGGTGACCACGAACGCCAAGGAAGCGTTCCTCCGGCACAAGCTGAAGCGCGCGTCCGACTTCGCGGCTCGCTCCCGAGCGCTGGCCGGGCTCGGCGAAGCCCTGGGGCTGGCCCAGCCCCCCTTGCGGATCGAGGCGTTCGACGTGTCGAACATCGGACCGACGGCCACGGTCGGCTCCATGGTGGTATTCGAGGACGGGCTCCCCAAGCGTTCCGACTA
>DASQWG010000229.1:0-8236 GCA_035640375.1 Actinomycetota bacterium | reverse complement strand
GGACGCTGACGCTGGGCGTGGCTGGGGTCATCGTGCTGTCGACATTGATCTCTCCGGGCGTCAGCAGCGCCCTGGCGGTGTTCACCATGCAGAAGGCGGCCAAGATCTCGCTCGGGAACACCGTGACGGTGACTCAGGCCGGAACGACCGACGGGTCGAGCGGCGCCACCTTCCACACCGCAACGATCATGTGTCCACCGGGGCACCAGACCCTCGACGGTGGGGCGGATTCTCCGGCCATCGCCGGGACTTCCCCTGACGGGTACACCTGGCTGACGTCGTCGGCTCCCGTGAACAGCGGTGGCAGGTCGGTCGGATGGTACGTCGAGCTCATCGATGGCACCTCGTCTCCGACGGCGTTCACCGCGTACGCCGTCTGCGCTCCGTAGCCATGAGGGAGGGGATGATGACTGAAGGAACGAAGCGCCGTCCCGCCAGGTGGCGGTCCGTCGCTGTCATCACGGTCGGCCTCATGGTCGGCAGCGTGGGGACCGGTGTTGGGATCGCCGCCCTGAAGGGCGTGACAAAGAAGAAGGCGGACCGGAAGTTCCTGCAGAACACCACGGTCGCCCAGCAAACGTTCACGGTGGGGGGCGGCTCGGTCAGCCAGCTTTCGGTGAACTGCCCGGCCGGGTTCCAGGCGGTGGGAGGCGGCATCGACTCCCCGTCCTTGTACCCGTCGGGCATCGTGATCGCGACCGAGCAGCGGCCGATCCAGGCCGGGCCTCGGTCGGTTGGGTGGTACGTCGAGGCTGCGGGGAGCGGGCCCGGGACCACGGTGACGGTTCACGCAGTCTGTTCGAAGTAACGGCTCCGGCGTAAGGAATTGAGGCGCCCCCGGTGACGGGGGCGCCTCCTCGTATCCTGGGGGGATGGCCCAGACCCGCCAGCTCTCGCACCGGGAGATCCTCGTCGTCTACTCGGGCCTGATGGTGGGAATCCTCCTGGCGGCCCTGGATCAGACCATCGTGGCCACCGCGCTCCCCACGATCGTCGGCGAGCTGGGAGGGCTGGCCCATCTCTCCTGGGTGGTGACCGCCTACCTGCTGAGCTCGACGGCCTCGGTCCCCCTGTACGGCAAGGTCAGCGACCTGTACGGGCGCCGGGTGGTGTTCAGGTTCGCCATCGTTACGTTTCTGGTCGGTTCGGCGCTGGCCGGGCTGGCCCAGGACATGCTCCAGTTGATCGTGGCCCGAGGGATCCAGGGGGTCGGCGGGGGCGGCCTGATCGCCATGAGCATGACCATCATCGGCGACGTGGTGGCCCCCCGGGAGCGGGGCCGGTACCAGGGCTACATCGGCGCCGTGTTCGCGCTGGCCAGCGTGGTCGGGCCCCTGGTCGGCGGCTTCTTCGTCGACCACCTGTCCTGGCGCTGGATCTTCTACATCAACCTGCCGCTCGGCCTGGTGGCCTTCGTGGTCACGTCCAGCGTGCTCCGCCTGCCGTTCCGCCGCAGGCCCCACCCCATCGACCTGACCGGGGCGATCCTCCTGGTGGCGGCGGTGTCCTGCCTGCTGCTGGCCGCCGTCCGCGGGGGGAACGGATCGGGCGGCGGTCTGGCCACCGCGGCCCTGGGCGGCGCCGGCGTGCTCCTCGGCGGGCTCTTCCTCGTCCAGGAGCGGCGAGCCCCGGATCCGATCCTCCCGCTCGAGCTGTTCCGGGACCGGACGGTCTCGCTGAGCTCCGCCATCATGTTCCTGGTCGGGGCCACGATGTTCGGATCGATCGTGTTCCTGCCCCTGTTCCTTCAGACGGTCCTGGGCCTCACGGCCACGAGCTCGGGGCTCCTGCTGCTCCCGTTGATGCTGGGGATCGTGACGACCTCGGTCCTGTCCGGGCGCATCATCAGCCGGACCGGTCGGTACCGGTGGTGGCCCGTGGCCGGCACCGCCACGATGACGGTGGGCGTGGTCCTGCTGTCCCGGATGGACGTCAGGACGTCCGGGTTCGAGGCCTCGGTCGCCATGGTCGTGGTGGGCCTGGGCATCGGCATGGTCATGCAGGTCCTGGTGCTGGCGGTGCAGAACACCGTGCCGCATGCCCAGCTCGGCGTGGCCACCTCGGCCACGAACTTCTTCCGGTCGATCGGGGGCACATTCGGCACGGCGACGTTCGGGGCCATCTTCGGCGCCAGGCTCTCGGCGGTGCTCGCCTCGTCGCTGCCCGCCGGATCGGCGATCGATCCGGACACCGTCGCCCGGGCACCCGAGGCGATCCTCCGGCTGCCCGAGGCCGCCCGGACCGCGGTGGTCGGGGGCATCGCCGAGTCGGTCGAGCTGGTGTTCCTGGTGGCCATCCCCGTGGGCGTCTTCGCCTTCCTGCTCTCGCTGGGGCTCCGCGAGGTGCCGCTCCGCGACACCGCGCACGTCGGCGCCGAGTCGCTCACCGAGGCGGAGGCCAGGCCCGCGGGGCACGCCGCCCCGCCAGGCGTCTAGCGTTCGGCCGAGGAGGCGGCCGGGAGCGCCGCCAGGGCCACTTCGCCCTCGCGCAGCAGCAGGTCGATGGAGCGCTCGTCGAGCGGCCTGGCGAACAGGTACCCCTGGCCCTGCTCGCACCGGAGCCCCCGCAGACGGTCGAGCTGCTCTGCGGTCTCGATGCCCTCGGCGACCGTCCGCAGGCCGAGGGCCTCCCCGAGGCCGATCACCGCCTCGACCAGCGGCGACCGGGGCTCGCCGTTGCCAAGCTGGTCCACGAAGGTCTTGGCGATCTTCAGCATGTCGACCGGGAACCGCTCCAGGTAGGAGAGCGAGGAGTACCCGGTGCCGAAGTCATCGATGGCCAGGCGCACCCCGAGGGACTTGACCTCCCGGAGGGTGTGGAGGATGGCGTCGGTCTCGTGCATCAGGACGTCCTCGGTCATCTCGAGGATCAGGCACGAGGGCTCGAGGCCGGATGCCTTCAGGGCCAGGTCGACCTCCGTCACGAGGTTCGGGTCGGCCAGCTGCTTCGGCGACAGGTTCACGCTCACGGCCAGCGGCGGATGACCGGGAACCTGCCAGCCCGCCGCCCGCAGGCAGGCCTCGCGAAGCACCGCGATGCCGAGCGGGACGATCAGGCCGGTGTCCTCGGCCAGCGGGATGAATTCCGACGGCGCCAGGAGGCCGCGGTTCGGATGGCGCCACCGCACCAGCGCCTCGACCCCCTCGACCGACCGGGTCTCCAGATTCACGATCGGCTGGTACTCCAGGGTGAACTCGTGCTGCTCGATGGCCCTGGCGAGATGCGCGGTCATCTCCAGCCGGTCGACCATCTCGGCGTGCATGCTCGACTCGAAGACCTGGTACCGGCCCTTGCCCCGGCGCTTCGCCATATACATGGCCACGTCGGCGTTCCGCAGGAGCGTCTCGGCCTTCTCGCCGTGGGTATCGAGGGTGATCCCCACGCTGGCGCGGATCGAGACCTCCCGTCCGTCGAGGTAGGCCGGCGCGTTGAGCGCCTGGATGATTCGCTCCGCCGCGACCAGGGCATCGCTGGGGCCGGTCATGTCGTCCAGGAGGATCCCGAACTCGTCACCGCCCAGACGGGACACGGTGTCGCTGGGTCGGATGCACCGGCGCAGTCGCTCGGCCACGGTGACCAGCACCTGGTCGCCGGCGGGGGGTCCCAGGCTGTCGTTGATCGTCTTGAAGTCGTCGAGGTCGAGGAAGAGCACTGCCAGCGATTGCTTGGCCCGGTCCTGCCGTTCCAGCGCGTAGGCGACGCGCTCGGTGAAGAGCGTGCGGTTGGGGAGGCCGGTGAGATGGTCGTGGAAAGCCTGATGCCGGAGCTCCTCCTTGAGCCGGGTGAGCTGGGAGAGCGAATCCCCCAGCCGCCCGTTCTCCAGGGCCACGCTGACGTGGTTGGCCAGCGTTTCGAGCAGCTTGACGTCGTCCTGACCGAACGCGCTGACGTCCCCGAAGCGGTCGGCCACGACCAGGAGGCCCGCCACCCGATCGCCGCCCAGGAGAGGCGCCACCACGGCCTGGTGGATCCCACGCTCGGCGAGGTAGCCGTGGTCATCGGCGTGCCGGTTCACCAGGATCGTCTGTCGTCCCGCCACCACCGGCCGCCACAGGTCCTCATTCGCGTCGAACTCGATCGGTCGCATGACCTCGACGCGATCGCCGGGCCCGAGCCGCGTGCTGAAGGCGACCTCTCGTTGGGCGTCCGGCAGCAGGATGATCTCGCTGACCTGGGCATCGAGGAGCTTCCGCCCCTGGGATGTCGCCGTGACCATGGCCGACTCCAGCTGGGGTGACTCGTGCAGGGCCCGGGTGGCCTCGTACAGGGCCTCGAGCCGTTCGTGCTGGGCCCGCTTGGAGCTGTAGGCCTGGTAGGCCACGAACAGGACCACCAGGGGCGTCAGCGCCAGCCACGCCGAGGCCGGGCTCCGCGCCAGGATCGTCACGGCGATGAGGGCCAGGCTCGTGTTCATGGCGGTGGCGATCACGCCGAGGCCGAGCACCTCCCACATGGCCTGAGGAGGGAGGCGGTCACCCGAGAGGAAGATCGCCGCGTTGATCGCCGCGTCGGCGACCCAGAGCGTGACTTGCGTGGCCAGGAGGGCGGCCACCCACCCGGCCGGGCCCAGCGGATCCCCCAGCGCCACGACGTAGCGGAACACCACCACCGCCAGGGCACCCTGGAGCGCGAACTGGCTGAGGTTGAACGCCAGCTTCAGCATCGGCTGCCGGCGATGAACGGTGAGGGCGACGGCAGATCCGAGCAGCTGGGCGGGGACCAGCGCCCACGGGGCGGCGAAGAACAGCCCCAGGACCAGCGGCACCTCGCTGAGCGAGAACGAGTGTGCGTCGCGACGGAACCGGAAGTGCACCACGGTCAGCTCGGCCAGGTAGAAGAGGCCGGCGAGCAGCGGCAGGGGGAACCAGTCCCCCGCGGCGAGCGTGGGGAGGCGCCGGACTCCGGCCGCGTAGAGCAGCACCGCGGCCACGGCGATGGCCACAGTGAGGATCCAGACCCTTGTGGTTCCGCTGAGTCGACGGGCCGGCGCCGCTGTCGACCGCTGCATGGGTCAGGATCCCCAGGAGACGCTGGACCAGATCTCGCTGCCCCAGCTCTTGCCCGACCACGACTTCCCGGACCACGCCAGGTCCGACCAGGACTTCCCGGACCAGGACTTGCCCGACCACACCAGGTCCGACCAGGACTTCCCGGACCAGGACTTCCCGGACCAGGACTTCCCCGACCACTCGACGCTCGACCAGGACTTACCCGCCCAACTGATGGCCGACCATGCATCGCCCGACCAGCTCTTGCCGTTCCACAAGCCTCCCTGCCAGCTGGTCTCCGCCAAGCTGGCGACGGACCAGGCCGCCCCGTCCCAGACGGATCCGAAGATGTCCATCTCGCCCACCAGGTCGGCCGTCCCGTCCGTGATGTGGGCGGACCCTCGCGCCGCCTCCAGTGAGCCGAGCCCGGTGGCCGGCGGGTATGCCTGCACGGTCAGCGGCGTGGAACGCCACGCCACCGACTTCAGGTCGAGGATCCCGGCGCCCTGGCAGTTCGGGTCCTGACCGAACAGGGGGACCGCCGACGCCATCAGCAAGGCCTTGACCTGATCGGGCGTGATCGAGGGACGCTGGTCCACGATGAGCGCGGCCGCACCGGACACCACGGCGGCTGCTTGGGACGTGCCGCTTCCGCGGAAGAACCTCGAACCGACGAGGCCTTCGGGGTGCTGCAGGTCGACGGTGGAGCCGGGGTCCCGCAGGCTGACGATCGACGTTCCCGGCGCGAGCAGGTCCGGCCGGCGGGCCGGCGTGCCGCAGCTCGAGAACGGGGCCACGACGTCGTCGGGATGACCGTATGTTCCCTTCGGGTCGGCCGCGCCTACCGCGATGACGTAGGGGTCGTAGGCGGGGTTGTTCAGGCGGGGAGAGCCGTACCCTTCGTTGCCCGCGGCCACCACCACGACGATGCCCTTCCGCCAGGCGACCTCGACCGCGTACGTGAGCGGATCGAGGACGTAGTCCTGGATCCCGTCGGTTCCGAACGAGAGGTTCAGCACCCGGATGTTCAGGTCGCCGTCGCGCCGGTGCTGAACCACCCAATCGATGGCCGCCAGGACCTGCGAAACGTCGGTGACGCCGTTCGCGTCGGCGACCTTGACGCTGACGATGCGGGCCTCGGGGGCCATGCCCGTGAACTGATGGTGGTTCCCCTTCTTCATGGGGAGCGGAACGGCGTCGTCGCGACCGGCGATGATGCCGGCCATGTGGGTGCCGTGCCCGTAGGTATCCAGGTAGCGGAGCTGTGGCGACTGTGACTCGAAGGAGAGGTCGGGCCCGTTCACGACCTTCCCCGGCGAGGTCAACCCGTCCACCGGCACGACGCCGGAGTCGATGACGGCCACGTCGACGCCCTCGCCCGTGATCCCCATGTGCCACAGATCTCCGGCTCGGGTGATCTCCTGGGCGATCGTGTACATCGAGCCCGCATCGGCGGACGCGTCGAACCCGTCGACGGCGTGTGCGAGGCGAACCCTCGAGTTCCTGGTCACCGAGGCGACCGACGCGTCGATGCCGAGCCCGGCCACCGCGGCCGCGGGCAGCGTGGCCTCGAACCCATCGATGATCCGGATGTGCCGTCCCACCCGGCCGCCCAGCGACCGGACCAGGGTCTCGGCCTGGTTCCCGGAGCCTGGATGCTCACGGACGATAACGGAGACCTTCGGGCCGCCCGAACCGGCGGACGCCGGCAGGGGACCGGCGAGGAGGAGGGCAGAGAGGATCGAGAACGCGGCCAGGAACCGGAGACGCCCCTTGCTCGGATGCCCCCAGCTCATGCCGTGCGCGACGCCGCCCGTCGTCGTCGGGCGGGTCGATCGGTTCGGCGCCCCCACTTTGCCCCCTTTTGTGTCGGTTGCTCGGCCCATAGGGTCGGCCTCTTCGCCCCTGTGTATCGGACGATCGGGGGGATCGGTAGATAGTCCGGTGACCGTAACTTCGCGTCCCCCGAACGGCCCACACGGGGGCGGGACGCGGTGGGTAGGGTATGGCCGGCATGGGTGAGGCCAGGTCCTTCGGGCGCTACCTCGAGGAATTCGAGGTGGGGGACGTGTACCGGCACCGTCCGAGCAAGACCATCACGGAGTACGACGACCACCTGTTCTGCGCGATCACCTGGAACCACCACCCTCTGCACACGAACAGGCACTACGCCGAGACCCAGACCGAGTTCGGCCGGAACGTGGTGGTGGGGAACCTGGTGTACTCCCTGGCCCTGGGGATGAGCGTCCCCGACGTCTCGGGGAAAGCCATCGCCAACCTGGAGGTCGAGTCGCTCAAGCACCCCGCCCCGATGTTCCACGGAGACACGCTGTACGCGGAGACCACCGTCCTGGAGGTGCGGCAGTCCTCCTCGAAGCCCGACCGAGGCGTGGTCACCGTGGAGACCCGCGGCTACAACCAGGACGGGGTGGAGGTGGTCTCGTTCCGGCGGAAGGTCCTGGTCCCAAAGCGCGGGACGGTGTCGGAGCGGCCGGAGGGCCCGTCGGCCTAGCCGGCCAGTCGGAACCGGGCCTCCGCCACGGTCCGCTCGCCGTCGCGCCGGAGCTCGAGCCTGCCGCCCCCGAGCTCGCACAACCTTGAGGTCACGAACAACCCCAGCCCCATGCCCCCATGGCTGCGCCGGGTGCTCATGTCCTTCTGGACGAACGGCTCGAAGAGCCGGGGCTCGGGCTCGAAGTTCCCGGCGTCGGCGACTCGGATCACCCCCTCTCGCCCCTCCCGGCGGGCGGTGAGGGTCACCGGACGCCGGCCGTGCGTGAGCGCGTTCGCCACCAGCTCCCGCATCACCCGGGCCAGATGGCTGGGGTGGACCCCCGGCCACGGGGTGGAGTCGACCTCGATCCCGTCCGGCCTACCCAGGGTTGCTCGGAGCGCGGCCTCGGCCGCGTCGGCGGGAACGGCCACGTCCTCGGGTCCCGGCGCGCCCTGCCCGATCAGCTCGAGCCCTTGGACCACCTGCTCGAGCTCGGCCGTGCGCGTCAGCGCCGCCTCGATGAGCTCTCGAACCTGCGGCTCCATCTCTTGCCGGTCCACGAACTGCAGGGCTCCGGCGATCACCGTGAGCGGCGTCCGGAGCTCGTGGGAGAGGACCCCGATGAACTCCTCCCGGTTCCGGGCCAGCCGCTCGGCCTCGGCGCGCCGGCGGCGCTCCTCGCCGAGCAGGGTCCGCAACTCTTCGAGGACGTGGGGAAGGACCCGCCGGTCCATCAGGGCCTCTCCGGCGCTGG
>DASQWG010000228.1:0-2384 GCA_035640375.1 Actinomycetota bacterium | reverse complement strand
CTGCGCGAGCGAGCCGCGAGACTGGGCCGCTTCGACAAGCTCGGTCCGGAGCCGTCGGTCCCCGTCCCGCACGTCCCCGTGATCGCGGTCACCGGCACGAACGGGAAGACCACCACGGTCAGGCTCCTGGCGCACCTTTTCGCTTCGGCCGGGCGGAGCGTGGCGTACACGTCGACCGACGGGGTCTACCTGGACGGCCGTCTTGTCGAGGAGGGTGACTACTCGGGGCCGAGCGGCGCCGAGATGGCGCTGGCCCAACCCGGAGTGCAGGTCGCCGTGCTCGAGGTGGCCCGAGGCGGGATCCTGCTGAAGGGCATCGGCGCGGCCCAGGCCGACGTGGCAGTGGTCACCAACGTCTCGGCCGACCACCTCGGCCTGCACGGGATCGTCACGCTCGACCAGCTGGCCGAGGTCAAGGCCACCATCACCCGCATCGTGCCGCCCGAGGGGTGGTCGGTGCTGAACGCCGACGATCCCAGGGTCCTGGGGATGCGCCGGACCGCGGGCGGCCGCCCGTTCCTGTTCTCGATGGACCCCGACCACCCCGCGCTGCGGTCGGCGGTGGCCGAGGGCGGGCTGGGGATCGCCCCGATCGACGGGCGACTGGCCCTTCTCCGTCCCGGTCCCTCATTCCTCCCGCTGGTCCCGCTCGAGGACATCCCGGTCACGCTGGCCGGCATCTCCACCGCGCACGTCCAGAACGCCATGGCCGCGGCGGCGGCGGCGCTCGGCGCCGGTCTCCCCCGCGAGGACGTCGTGCGGGGGCTTCGGAGCTTCGTGCTCGATCCCGAGCGCAACCCCGGTCGGGCCAACCTCTTCGAGGTCGGAGGCCGGGTCGTGGTGATCGATTACGCCCACAACGAGGCCGGGATGCAGGGCCTGGTGGAGATCTGCCACGGCCTCCGCGCGCCCGGGGCCGAGGTCTGGATCGCGTTCGGGTCGGCCGGGGACCGGAGCGACGAGATCATGCACACGGTCGGGTACCGGGCAGCGCGCGGTGCCGACCGGGTCGCGGTGGTGGAGCTGCACCGGTACCTGCGAGGCCGCGACCCGGAGGAGGTGGTGGACCGCCTCCGGGCCGGTGCCGTCGACGGCGGCGCCTCGGAGGTCCCCGACTTCCCGACCGAGGTCGCGGGCCTGGAGTGGATGCTGGGGCACGCTCGACCCGGCGATGTGGTGGCGATCACGGCCCTGTCGCAGCGGCCGGAGCTGTTCGACCTGCTCCGAAGACGGGGGGCGACGGGTATCGACCCGGCGCGGTGCCGGGAGCTGGTCCGCCGAGCCCGGGGGGCGGCCGCCGGTCACTAGCCGTCCAGGGCCTCGCGGAGCCGGCGGATCGGCCCGGTCAGGCCCCACCGCTCGGCAAGCTCGTCGAGCCGCCGATCGTCGCGGCGGCCCGTCTCCAGCTCGACCTCCAGGTCGGTGCGGATCGGAACGACCTCGCGCATGGCCTCGAGGTACCCGGCCGCCTCTCGGACCCGCGCCTTCAGCGCGGGCGACCCCCGCAGCGGGCCCGGCTTGGCACGCTCGGCCCGGGCGTCGTCCTCCAGCGCCTCCAGCGAGGGGTACGCCAGGACCAGCGCCCGGGCCGTCTTCTCACCGACGCCCTGGACACCCGGGAGCTCGTCCGAGGGATCGCCGCGCAGGATCGCGAAATCCGCGTACCGGCTGGCCGGCAGGCCGTACTTCGCCTCGACCCCGGCCTCGTCGAGCACGTCGAGCTCCGAGACGCCTCGTCGGGTGAACAGGACCCGCACCCCGGGATCGCGCACGCACTGGATCAGATCGCGGTCGCCGGTAACGATGTCGATCCGGTCGCGGCGCCCGGCCGAGACGCACATCGCGCCGATGGCGTCCTCGGCCTCCCACCCGGGGGCCGAGGCGATCGTCATGCCGGCGGCAGGCAGGAGGTCGAGCAGGACGTCGAACTGCTCTGGGAGCCCCTCCGGATCCACGGCCCGGGTCGCCTTGTACCCGTCATAGGAGGCCACGCGGGGGGCCGGCCGCCAGTCGTCGTCGAAGCAGTGCACGACCTCATCCGGCCCCCGATCCCGGATCAGGCGGGCGCACATGTCGAGGTACCCGTGCAGGGCGTTCACGGGCGTGCCGGTCGGGCCGGTGATCGTGGCCGGCAGGGCGAAGTACGCCCGGTACATCAGGCTCGACGTATCAAGCAGCATGCGGTGACCCATGACGCCGACGATTATGCTTGAGGCGTGGAGGGCGACGTGGCCCGGACCGAGGAGGAATGGCGGGAGCGCCTGACCCCCGAGCAGTACCGCGTGCTTCGGGAACAAGGGACCGAACCGCCGTTCAGCCATCCGTACGCGATGACCAAGGACCACGGCGTGTTCCGGTGCGCCGCGTGCGGGGCGGAGCTGTTT
>DASQWG010000227.1:0-3158 GCA_035640375.1 Actinomycetota bacterium | reverse complement strand
CCGCCGCTCTCGGGACCGGCGCAGTCGGGCTCCCCCCAGTTCGCCAGGAAGGCCCACTGGTTGTCGGGGCTGACCGCCACGTCGGCCACCAGCTCGGGCGTGTCGGTCAGGTCCGCCCGGCCGACGAGCTCGATGTTGCCGAAGGCCCCGGAGCCGATGAGGTGGTTGTCCGTTCCACCATGCTGCCCGGGCGGCGGATGGGCGACCGCTGAGCCCGGCCACATCAGGGCCAGGCCGAGGGCGGCGAGCGCCACCGCCGAGGACGTCTTCTTCCGCATGGAACCCTCCCTTCGCCGGCCGACCGCCGGCCACCGTGTCGCGGAGCGCGGCCTCGGGCCGCGCGGGGTCAGGACATTAGCACGTCTGTTCGAGTCCGTCGATTCCGGACTGTCCGCTTCGCCCGATGAGGTCCGCCTCCTCGGCGCCCGGCTGGGTCAACCCGTCGGCGAGGCCCGCCCACTACCTTCGGGCTGGCGCTCAAGCCACCACCGGCCAGGGGCCGAGACTCACAGGGACGGGTCGGATGCCGACTCGGGGAGGGAACCCCTGGACCGCTCGACCGCTGTTGAGCTCCGCGCCGGCCGGCAGATCATGACCGGCGGAGAGCGGACCGTGGCAGCGGGCGTCCGTCTGGGATCGCCCGCGTATGGATCGGCCGACAGCGCTCCGCACGGTTTCGCCGTGTCGAGATCGCCCAAGGCGACGGTGGGCTTCTTGTTCGCGTTCGCGACTCTCTCCGCCCCGACGGCATGGTTGCTCCCTCAGCTCACCCGGGGGTATTCCGGGCTGCTTGCACAGGTGACGGGCGTCCAGACCGAGGCCCTCGGCCGTGGCTCGCTGTTCTTCCGCCCGTTCTTCCTCACGTTCATCGTCCTTTTGGGCGTCTTCACGGTCGGTCGCCTGCGCGCCCGGCTCCGCATGTCCGCCGCTGGGCTGGCCTTGCTGGTCTCAGCTGTCCTCTCGATCGACTGCGCGCTGGCCTGGGCGACGCTCCTGGGAGCTCCTGGGCCGCTGTCCCTGTCCGGGAGCGCCCTCTCCTCGTTCGCAGGGATCCTGGTGGTGACCTGGGTCACCTTCCGTCGGTTCCGCCTGCCTCGTGGAATCAGGGTCTGGCGGCACAGCCGGCGCCCGCTCCGGCGACGACTCGCCCCGGCCGTGGTCTTGCTGGGAGCGGCTGCAGCGGTGTGGTGGCCGCTTGACGCATGGGCACAGGGGCCTCCGGACCGTTCTGCGGTCCCGGTGGTCGGCCGGATCGGCTCCGTCCCATTGTTCGCGATGTCCGTGACGATCCTCCTGGCGGTGTTTCAGCTGGTCCGCATGGCGTGGAGGCGGAGGGACCGCTCGGTCACGCCGGTATCCGTCGCCTTCCTCGTCCCCGCCCACAACGAGGCTCCTGCCATCGCGGAGTGCATCGATAGCCTCGACGCTGCGGCCGAGCGGTACCCCGGTCCCTGCCGCGCGTACATCGTCGACAACGCCTCGTCCGACGACACGGCCGTTGTGGCCGAGGCGGCGCTGGCCCGGTGCCGACACCTCCGCGGCCGTGTGCTTTCGTGCCCGACGCCGGGCAAGGCCCGTGCGCTCAATGTCGGCCTCAGGGAAGCCGGAGAGCGGGTCCTGGTCAGGATCGACGCCGACACCGTGGTGGAACCCTCCCTGCTCGAGCGACTGCTCCCCCATTTCCGCGATGACTCGGTGGGAGCCGTCGGCGGACTGGCTCTCCCGAAACGGACATCGTCCTGGCTGGGGACGCTCCGGACGATGGAGGTGCTCTACGGCGTGGGCTTCCTCCGCCTGGCGCAGGGCGCGGTCGATGGCCTCACTGTCGTCCCGGGGATGCTGGCAGCCTACCGGCGGCGTCTCCTCGTCCGGCTCGGGGGGTTCGCCGAAGGCCTCAATGGGGAGGACGCGGACATCACGATCCGTATCGGCCGAGCCGGCTACCGAGTGGTCACCGACCCGCACATCAGGGCGTACACCGAGACGCCCCGCACCTTCGGACATCTGCGAGAGCAACGCCTGCGGTGGACCCGAGGACTGTTCCATGTCGCCGCACGTCACGCCTCGGCGATCTGGATGGGGCAAGGCCTCCGGGGCATCTGGTTCCTGCCGATGGCCATTCTGAACGGCGGCCGGAGGGCTCTGGCCCTTCCAGCCCTGGTCTACGTCGCAGCCATGCTCGCCCTGAGCCGGGGTGCATTCGAGCTCTCGGGCCAGGCGCTGGCCCTAGGCGGCGTGGTCGTCGGGCTACACATGTTCCTGATGGTGCCGATCCTTCTCCTGTACCGAGAGCTTCCCCGGGCCAGCGCCGTTCCCGGGTACCTCGTGTTCCATGCGTTCCGGCTGTACATCTGCCTCGAGACGCTCTTGAGCATGCCGGTGCGGTCGGGGGCTCGGCCGTCCGCTCAGCCAGCACGGTTCGCGGCAACCCGTCGGCCCGGCGAGACGTGGTCCTTCGGACCGGGAGCAGACTGAGCACGAGACATCCTCGCGGCGACACGAGGAGACTCACCGGACCACCCGACGTTGCTCAGCGGAGGAGGAGCCACACGAGCAAACCGAGCCCCACGAGCCCGGCGATCGCTACCGCCAGTCAGTGACAGGGTCGTCCGGTGCTTTTCATGCGTTCCTCTCCTCAGGTCGCAGCTCGCTCTGCACCGAGGTCGAGATGCCCTTGGCGGCCCGGACCATCCCCCGAACGTCGGTGACGTATCGGCGGACATCGGGCTCGGCGACGCGGCGCCGGAACCGCTCGATCGCCCGCAGCCGCCCTCGGGCATCCCAACGCCGCAGGAGCGACATCTCCCGAAGCAGGGCCAGGATCTCGACGCCACGGACCCCCGGCGTGTTGGTGGCCTTGCGACGGGCCGACTCCTCCCAGGCAGCCCTCGTCTCGGCATCGCGGGCAGCCCGCGTCGTCCGCCTCCGTCTCGCGGGCCTGCGCTGCTCTTCGGACGACGGATCAGGCCTCTCGGCGTCTCCCTCCTCCCCCGCCTTCGTGATCAGGGCGTCCTCGAGCAGGTCGAAGATGCCCGTGCACCGGAATCCGGACTCGGCGGGTGGGTCCAGGACCGCTGGCGTGTCCGACCTCGGGGCGTCGAGCGATAACAGGTGGAGTACGTCGTTCGCCGCCTTGTCGCGTGCCGTGAGCGACGAGA